>CAZRDZ010000095.1:0-4475 GCA_964599135.1 uncultured bacterium | reverse complement strand
AAATTCTATTCGTAATGGTCTGCTCATAAAAATAAAATATCATAAAAAAACTTATTTCAAAACCTGACTCCTTTTTATTTCCATTTTTTCTTCCCGATGCCAATCTTCAGAATTTCAAGTGCTTGATAAGATATTCCGAACTTTTTTTGATATTTATACCTTTTTAAACTATACTATAACAAAAAAAGAGAGGGAAAAATGAATAGAAAAGTAGTTATTAAATTTTTTGCTCCTGTTGTTGATGTAACTGTAAATGCTCTTTTGAATGCTGTTGACCAGAAATTAAGAATGGGAATTGATGAATTCAAAATACTTATTTCCTCTCCTGGTGGTTCTGTATTTCATGGTTTAAGTGCTTATAATTACCTTAAAGGAATACCAGCAAAAATCATAACCCACAATTTTGGAAGTGTTGATTCAATTGGCATTGTGATGTTTTGTGCTGGAGACAAAAGATTATCAGTTCCTCAGGCAAGATTTTTACTCCATTCAGTTAGAGGTAATTTTAAAAATGAAGCACTTGAGGAAAAACAGATTGAAGAACGACTGAAAGGGATAAAAATTGATATTGAAAACATCGCAAAAATAATCTCTGAAAATACAGGAAAGAGTAAGGAAGAAATAATAAAAGCGATGACTGAAAGAACAACATTAAATCCTGAAGAAGGAAAAAAATGGGGACTTGTTGATGAAATAAGTCCTGTTTTATTTCCAAAAGGGAGTGAAATAATTTCCATTCAGTTCCAATCAACTCCACAGCCACCCCGTCCTTCTAACCGCGGCGGTTAAACAGGTATTAATTTGAAATTTCGTTTCCTTCCGTTAATTAAATTCGGTAAAATTATATTGTGAGAAAATTTATTGCTGATGGAATGCTTGGTGGACTTGCAAGATGGCTGAGATTTATTGGTTATGATACTCTTTATTTCAACACTTCCAGAAAAATTGAATTAATAAGGGTAGCAGAAAAAGAAAAAAGGATTATTCTGACAAAAGACAGAAGATTAACTGATGAATTTTCTGACATTACTTATTTTGTCAAAGGGGAAAATACATTGGAACAATTAAAGGAAGTTATTAAAAATTTTAAACTTGAAATCAATGAAGAAAATCTTTTCAATCTATGTTCAGTTTGTAATAGAAAACTTGAAAAAATAGAAAAAGAGAAAATAAAAGAAAAAGTCCCTGAATACGTCTATAATATAAAAGATGAATTTTCAATATGCTATAATTGTGGAAGAATATACTGGAATGGAGACCATTGTAAAAGTATAAGGGAAGTGTTAAAGAAATTATGAAGAAAATAATTTTAATTTTTATTCTTGCGATTTCCTTAGCAGTTGTTTCAGCTCCCAGGGAAGCGCTTTTCTATAAAAAACTTCCAGGGAAACTTGTTCAATGTTTTTTATGTCCAAAGAAGTGTGTTATACCAAATGGTAAATATGGACTTTGTAGAGCAAGAAAAAATATTGGTGGAATTCTTTATTCAATGGGATATTCAAAACCCTGTTCTGTTGCAATTGATCCTATTGAGAAGAAACCATTTTTCCATTTTTTACCCAAAACAGAAGCACTTTCAATTGCCTCTGCTGGTTGTTCTTTAAGATGTAAATTCTGTCAGAACTGGCAAATTTCTCAGTTTTCTCCAGAAGAGACAAAAAATTTTTATCTTCCGCCAGAAAAAGTTGTTGAATATGCAAAAAAGTATAAATGTCCCTCAATTGCATACACTTATTCAGAACCAGTTAATTTTTATGAATATATGCTTGATACATCAAAAATTGCAAAAAAAGAGGGAATTAAAAATGTTGTTCACACTGCTGGCTATATAAATCAAAAGCCATTGGAAGAATTGTGTCCTTATCTTGATGCTGTTAATGTTGACCTTAAAGGTTTTAATGAAAATTATTACAGAAATATGTGTGGAGGAGATTTAAAAACAGTCCTGAATACACTGAAAATTTTAAAAAAACATAACATATGGATTGAAATTACAAATCTTATTTTACCTGGTTATAATGATAATATGGATGAGATAAGAAAAATGTGTGTATGGATAAAAGAAAATCTTGGTGACTATGTCCCTTTACATTTTTCGCGATTTTACCCTATGTATATGATGAAATTTTTACCACAAACACCTGTTTCAACACTTGAGAAGGCTTATAATATTGCGAAAAAAACTGGATTGAAATATGTTTATATAGGAAATGTTGCAGGAACAAAATATGAAAATACATATTGCCCTTATTGTGGTAAACTCCTTATAAAGAGAGTGGGTTTTACTGTTCTTGAAAATAATATTGTTAAAGGTAAATGTAAATACTGCGGTAAAAAAATTGAGGGGGTGTGGGAAAAATGAGAAAACTTGTTTTTTTACTTTTTCTTTTTTCCACCTTCTCTTTTTCAGAAACAATAAGAAAACCATCTTTTGCAGGGAGTTTTTATCCAGCAAATAAAAAAGTTCTTTCAAAAATGATAGATGGTTTTTTGAAAAATGTTAAAGAAGAAAATATAAATAAAAATAAAATAATTGGCGTTATTGCTCCTCATGCTGGTTATATTTATTCAGGTCAGACAGCAGCATATTCTTTTAAACTACTTGAAGGGATGAAGAACAAAACATTTATAATTCTTGGAAAAAGTCATCATGCATATTTTAAAGAGGCAATAATTGATGACAGAGATATCTGGTTAACTCCACTTGGAAAAGTTAAAATCGATAGAGGGCTTTTTAATGAATTTTATAGAGAGAAAAACTTTCATATAAATCACACTCTTTTGGATGTTGAACACGCTATTGAAGTAGAAATTCCATTTTTACAGAGGGTTTGTAATAACTTTAAAATTTTTCCGATATTACTTGGTGATATCAACATCCAGAATGTTAAAAGTATTGCAGACACAATTTATAAAATTGTAAGAAATAGAAAAGATATAATTTTTATCGTTAGTTCTGACCTTTCTCACTATTATCCAGAGACAATTGCAGAAAAGAAAGACCATCTGTTTTTCAAATATTTAAAAGAAAAAAATATCCCTTTAATATATAGAAAATTGAAAGAGAGAAAAGAAATTGAGGCATGTGGAGATGCTGCTATTATTATTATGTTAAAAATTGCAGAGAAGATGGGACCTTATCAGGTAAAAGTGCTAAATTATTCAACTTCTGCAAAAACTACAGGGAATAAGAAAAATGTTGTTGGGTATGGTGCAATAGTGGTTTTGAAAAGTGAGAAAAAGGAGGAAGGGATGTTGAATGAAAAGCAAAAAAGAAAACTTTTAAAAATAGCAAGAGAAACACTTGAATATTATCTTTCTAAAAAGAAACTTCCTGAAATAAAAGAAAATGACCCTGTTTTTAAAGAAAAAAGAGGTGTTTTTGTTACTCTAAAGAAGAATGGACATTTAAGAGGGTGCATAGGTTATATTTATCCAGTTGCTCCACTCGGTGAAGCAGTAAGAAAAATGGCAATTGAAGCAGCAACTGGAGACCCCAGGTTTTCACCTGTCAGTTTTGATGAACTTAAAGATATAGAAATTGAGATATCTGTTTTAACTATTCCAAAAAGAGTTAAAAGTGCTGATGATATTGTTTTAGGAAGGGATGGAGTAATTGTTAAGAGAGGTTTTCATCAGGGAGTTTTTCTTCCTCAGGTAGCGGAAGAAACTGGATGGAGTAAAGAAGAGTTTTTAAGGCAGTTATGCTGGCAGAAAGCAGGACTTTCTCCAGATGCATGGAAAGACCCTGAAACAGAACTTTATACATTCCAGGCAGAAGTATTTAGTGAAAGTGAATTTAAATGAGATTATACCTGTACTTTTTTCTTTCAGGCATTGGTGTGGGTTTTTCTTTTTGCCTTTTAAGTTGTGGAATTTTACTTTTCCCTGTGGTAGGAGAGGGAAGTTTAAATTATAAATCAGGACTTTTGAAGGGGCTTATTTTTAATTCAGGGAAAGTTCTGGCCTATACTTTCTATGGTGGACTTGCTTCTTATTCCCATTCCCTCTTAAAAAGTTTTACAGAAAGTAAATACTCTTTTTTTGCTGGCGGAATTTTTTTAATTTTGTATGGGATATGGTTTTTCTTTAAATCAGATAAGAAGTTTTGTAGTAAAAAATACAGAAAATTTGAAATTCCCACTTTTTTCCTCGGTTTATTTTACGGACTTATCCCCTGTGGTCCTCTTATAGGTTTTAGTTTTTATGTTTTTTATGTAAGTAAAGGTATTCTTTCTGGTATTATCTCTGGATTTCTCTTTGGTCTGGGAGCAACATTTGGTCCGCTTTCTTTATGTCTCTTCTTTCCATATTTATGGAAAATTTTTAATAGACCATCTTTCAGAATTTATTTAAGATTGATTTCTTCTTTAATTTTTATATTCTGGGGTATCAACCTTTTTACAATCTCTTAAATTTGTACAAATTGTTGACAGGGGGCAGATAAAATAATAAAATATAAACTTTGATGGGAG
>CAZRDZ010000094.1:0-4499 GCA_964599135.1 uncultured bacterium | reverse complement strand
TTTTCAAAAAACAATTGGAAAATAGAAAAGACCAAAAAGATAAATTGATTTATGGTGTCTGCTTTGAAATATATTTTTTCAGTAATTATTGAGAGAGAGTGGTTTCAGTTTTCCCATTTCCTTTTGAAAAATATATTCTTTTTGCCCTGAGGTGTTCCTTGTATGTCTTTGAAAAGTGGTTCCTTCCATTTCCCATAGATAAAAAATATAAATATTCGGTCTTTCTGGGATTTAAAGATGCTTTTAAAGAGGTTCTTCCTGGATTACAAATAGGAGTTGGTGGAAGTCCTCTGAAAAGGTAAGTATTATATGGAGATTTAATTTTAAGGTCTTTTTCAGTTAATCTTGGTTTATGGTTTCCAATAGCATATTCAACAGTGGCACAACTCTGGATTGGAAGTCCTTTTTTCAATCTTTTGTAAATTATCCCTGCTATTATTCTTTTTTCATCAGGGAATATTGCCTCTTTTTCAACAATGGAAGCAACTGTTACAATCTTTTTTACTTTCTTGTAGTTTTCATCAGTTATTTCTTCTCCTGTTAATTTTTTCCAGACCTCATTAAATCTTTCCCACATATAGTGAGATACGCTTTCAACTGAAGAATTTAAAGGAAAAAGATATGTATCAGGAAATAGAAATCCTTCAAGTTTTTTCTCTTTTGCATAACTTATAAATTCATCCTTATTTTTTATAACACCTTTCTTTTTAAGAATTTCTCCTATTTCCATTATATTAGTTCCTTCAGGTATTGTAACTTTTACCAGTTTAACTTCTCCTTTTACCAGTTTTTCAACAACTTTTTTCAGTGGAGTTCTACCTGAGAACTCATAAATACCTGACTTCAACTTATCCTGAACTTTCATTTTATTTGTTATATAAAGGAACCAGGAAATTTTTTTTATGACTCTATTTTTATAAAGAATTTCTGCTATCTGATATGCGGTTGAGTTTTCAGGAATTTCAACAAGTTTTGCTGGTGATACAAGAGGTGGAAAAGTAATTATTTTTATAATTCCCCATACGAAAATTAAAATTCCTGATATAAATATTGTTAGCAAAATTTTTTTATTTTTCATTTTTAATTATTTCTTGCCTTAAAAGACCAAACCCGGTTTGGACTGCTCTTTCTCTTATTGTCTGCCTGTCCCCTGAAAAAATAAATTTATATGCTTTGTATTTATTTTTCGGCAACCCAATTCCAATCCATACAAGTCCAACAGGTTTTTCTTTACTTCCTCCAGTTGGTCCTGCAATCCCTGTAAAACTTAATGATACATCTGCTTTCCCCTGCTTTTTTGCTCCTTTTGCCATATAAATTGCCACTTCTTCACTTACTGCCCCATACTTTCTCAAAATTGTCTTTGGCACTTTTAGAGTCCTCTTCTTTAAAATATTACTGTAAGTTATAAAACCACCCTGAAAATACTCTGAACTTCCTGGAATATCTGTAATCAATTTACAGGTAAGTCCTCCTGTGCATGACTCTGCTATTGCAATTTTTAATTTTTTCTCTTTTAAAATTTTTCCAATTAACTCTGGTAGAGCAGGGGGATTTATTCCAAGATAGTTTTCTCCAAATCTTTCCTTTAATATTCCATCAAGTTGTTTAACTTTTTTATCATAAATAGAAGGGGGGAAAAAGAAAATAATCTCAATCAGGTTTGGATGAGCAAGAATTAGTTTTTCATTTTCTTCTTTTTCAAAAATATCCTTTAATTTTGTCTCAACAACTGATTCAGGAACAGAGGAAATGGAGAACTTTACCATTCGCGTAGTTTCAACAGGAAATTTTTCTTTTATTTTTTTAATTGATTTTTCAAGCATTGGTTTCAATTCTCCTGGAGGGCCTGGAAGGACAATTATAAGTTTTCCTTTTTCTTCAATTATCATACCAGGTGCTGTTCCAACTTCATTTTCAATTACATAACTTCCATCAATTATGTATGCCTGTTTTCTATTTATTTCTGGTATTTCCACTCCTCTTTTTTTAAATCTATCAGTTATTTTTTCCCAGATCTCTTCATTAAAAATCAATTCTCTATTAAAAAATTCACTTAAAATTTCTCTTGTTAAATCATCAAATGTTGGACCAAGTCCTCCAGTAATTATTAAAACATCAGTTTCTCTAAAAGAATTTTCTATCGCCTTTTTAATTTCTTCTTTACTATCTCCCACAATAATACATTTTGAAATTCTGAAACTGTGTTTTAAAAGAATATTGCTTATTAAAATAATGTCTGTATTTAATTTATGAAGAAGAAGTTCACTCCCTATATTTATAACTTCAATTTTAGGATTTTTCCGCATTTTTAAAATGATTCTTCCTTTAAAACTGAACTCTTCTCTATATCAAGAACTTTAACTTTTTTTTCTTCTGTATCTATTAAAGCAAAGGAAGGATTATTTTTTGGTAAAGAAGGACTTCCTGGGTTTAAAATAACAATATTTTCATTTTTTTCAAGTTTCCACAGATGAGTATGTCCACTTATTAAAAAATTTACCTTCCATCTTTTACCCATCTGTAGAAAATTATCTTTGAAAAGATGTCCATGCGAAACAAGAAATTTGTAATTTTCAATTAAAGTAAAAAGGTATGGATAAGTAATAGGAATATTCAAAAACATCTGGTCAACTTCTGAATCACAATTTCCTTTAACAATTAAAAATGGTTTTTCAATAGAATTAAATGTTTCAAGAAGTTTTTTAGGATTATAGCCATCAGGAGTGGGGTTTCCTGGTCCGTGATTGAAAAGGTCTCCACAATGAATTATAATATCTGAATCTTTAAGAAATTCCCAGACCATTTCCCATCTTTTAAAACTTCCATGTGTATCACTTACCACTCCTATTTTCATTTTCTTCTCCTTCTGGAAAAACAAAAACATTGAATTTTTTCAAAATTTTTCCATCTTTGCTTATTCTTATCTCACAAATTCCTGTTTCATTAAATTTTATGTTCATTTTAACAGGGAATTTTTCACCAGTAATTTTATATTCACATTTTTTTGAAAAAGAAATTTTATAATCTGAAAGATTTTCCTCAACTGTATTTTCAAATTTATCTTTAAGAGAAACTTCTACTTCATATTCTTTGTTCAAACTCACAGTCAAAGGTAAATTTTTTAATTCAACTTTTTCCACTTTTTCTGGTTTCACATCAAAAATATTAGATTTTCCAGTATGTCCATTTCTATCATCAACAATTATTTGGTTTTCTCCTGCTTTTGTTATAACAACTTTTTCTATCCACATTCCTGCTGAAAAATCGCTTTCAACCTTTTTTAATGAGTTATTTTTATCCTGAATATAAAAACTTCCTATTCTATTTCCCCATTTATCCTTTCCTTTAACAAAGATTGTAAATGGTTTTCCTGCTATCTGGTCTCTTATATTCTCAATTTCATAATAAGAAAGTGGTCCGGAACTAACAAATATTTTTTTTGTTAGTTTTAATTTCTCAGATGAAAAAGTAATTTTGCGTTCGCCTGATTTATAAAGAGTAAATTCAATCTTTTTAATTCCTTTATTTTCTTCATTGAATTCTACTTCTTCTGGGAAATTCCCTTCATTGTTATTGTCAGTTGATATTTTTATTTTTCCAGTGAAATCATTTTTAATATTACCAAATTCATCCATTACCTTTAAATAAAGATTAAACTTTTCCCCTGCAATTATATTTGCTTTCACTTCGGCAGTAAGTTTTATTTTGTCAGAAGGGAGGACTTTAAAAGGTGGACTTTTGCTAACAATGTTATTATTTCCTCCAATTAAAATATTAGAAGGAACTGCTTTTTTGAAAATAACTTTTCCTTTCCATTCCCCCTTTTCTAACTTTATTTTTTTCTCTATGTCTCCTGTTAAATCAGAAAGCAATATCTCTCCTGAATAACTGGTTTTATTACCATATTTATCGGAAGAGTAAAGATTTACTCCAATCTGCTTTCCTGCTACAACTTTAGAAGGGATATTTTCAAAGATAAATCTTTCTGTTTTACCTGGTAAAACCTCCACTGAAATTCCCCCTTTAATTTTACTGGCCTCTTCTTCAATAAAAAGATTTCTTTTACCACTTTTAGCAAATGTTATAGTAAAAGAACTCTCCTGTGTATCTTCATTAACTATAAAACTTTCAGTAAATACATCTTTTTTGCAGTCAGTTTTTATCTTTATTTTCTTTCCTTTCAGATTTACTTTATTCCCGGAGGAATCAGTAAGGAAAAATTTTATTTCAGTGCTTTCACCAGCAACAACCTTCTTTTTTAAAGGTGTTAAAATTGCCACTGGTTTGAATGTTTCTATCTGGGGTTGAAAAGGGGAAGGTTGTGGTTTTTGTTGTTCAACATTTCTTTCAACATCAGGGAAATTTACTCTTGGTCCTGCTTTTGCATGCCCATCAGCATAGAGAATACAGAAATATGGATTATGAGGGGGAGGAACTTTTTTACTTACTGCTGTCATTTCTGTCATAAGCCATTTATCAGGTGAAGATACATTTTT
>CAZRDZ010000093.1:0-4536 GCA_964599135.1 uncultured bacterium | reverse complement strand
AAAAGTAAAAGTTTCTAAAAAGTAAGGTGGAATTTATTTATTATAAGTAAAAGCCCCAGAATTATAAGAAGTGCTCCTGTAATTACTTCTATTTTTTTGTAATGTTTTTTGATTTTAGAAAACACCCCAAGAAGTTTGTTAAGAAGTAAAGAAGTTAAAATAAACGGTATCCCAATTCCAAGAGAATAAAAGAACAATAAAATCATTCCACGAAATACGGTTTTTTCATTTGCTGCTATTATTAAAATTGATGAAAGGACAGGTCCAACGCAGGGTGTCCATCCAGCAGAAAAAGCCATACCAAAAAGAAAGGAACTGAAATACCCAATATTTTTCTTTTTTATAACAATTCTTTTTTCTGTGTATAATTTTTTTATTTTTAAAAGCCCGATTAGGTGTAGTCCAAAAATTATTATAATCACTCCACCAATAATTCTTAAAATATCTTTTTTCCCAAGGAGGAGATTCCCAATTGCAGTTGCAGAAGCACCCATAAGAACAAAAACAACAGTAAACCCGAGAATAAAGAAAAGGGATAAAGTTAGAATTTTCAAAGTGTTTTTCTCTCCTGCTTTTAAATCTTCAATGCTTATTCCTGTTATATAAGAAATATATATTGGAATTAATGGAAGAATGCAGGGACTGAAAAAAGATAAAATACCAGCGATAAAACTTACACCAAGAGAATAACTTTTAATTTCCAATGTATTTCTCCTGTGATTTTAAAATTCTACAGAAAGCACAGATTCTTTCACTTGTTGGTTCTCCACAGATTTCACATTCTTTAATTTCATCTCTATCTGTTTTTATTTTTTCAGTGAGAGAGATTATACCTTTCAAAAAGTGTTCTTTAAAATCTGGTTGCCAGATTTCTATATTTTCTATTGTTTCATACCATTTTTTTCTTCTTTTATCAATTTTCTTTTTGAGAAAAATATAGGGACATTTATCTTCTTCAACATAAGGGAATTTAATTTCATCACAGAACTTTTTATTATCTTTGCCTCCAACAAAAAAAAGAGGTCTTATCCTTGAAAGTTGTTTCCCTCTCCCTGGAAGTAATGGAGTAAATTTTCCTATCCAGTCAATATTATTTCCAAGTATGTTTTTCATAAAAAAAACAATAAAATCGTCTCCGTGATGTCCAGTACATAATTTATTTGCTCCTTCTTCTCTCGGAATTTTGTTCATTAAATATCTCTTTACAATTCCACAACTACTACATATCGGTCTTGGATGCTTTTTTAATTTTTTGAAATCAATTCCATAATTTTTCACATCATAAATTTTCAAAGGTATTTTACATATTTCTGCCTGTTTTTCTACTGTATCTATATGTTCATCAGGAACAAAATCACCAAGTTTTATAAAAAAAGATACAAGTTCACATTTTACTTTCTTTTCTCTTATATATTCAGAAATTAGATAGCAGGCAGCACCACTGTCTTTTCCACCACTTAAACCGATGAAAATTTTATCTCCATCTTCAATAAGTTTGAATTTACTTATTGTTCTGAAAATTTTTCTTTTGTATATTTTGGTGTTAAAATTTTTCACAATACTGAAATTTTAAATTTTTTATAAAATTATGTAAAGGATAAAAGGAGAAAAAGGATGAGAATTAAAAAGATTAATTTAAACTTTGAAGTAGAGCCGTTTAAAAAACCCCTTGGGTTTAAAGGAAATTTTCTTACAGGTCTCTGGCAGGTCGTATCTTATATTGAAACAGAAAACAATTACGGAATAGGAATTGGAACTCAAAGTGTTCTCTGGTCAGATGCAGATGTTTTTTCAAAAAATACTCCGGCAGGTGGGGATGCTTTAATGTTCACCACAACTCAATATGCTCTGAATTTATTAAAAGGGCAAAAAATTAAAAATCCTGTAGAGGCAATAGAAAACATATTTGATGAAGTTCACAATTATGCAAAAAAAATAACAGGGAAAAAAAATTTAAGAAAAACATTTACTCTAAATTCTCTTGTTTCTCTTGATAATGCTTTATGGGTGGTATATGCGAAAGAAAAAGGGAAAGAAGATTTCCTTGAAATGTTGCCATCAATTTACAGAAAAAATTTTAAATATAAACATAAGAAAGTTGCCTGTATTCCTCTTATATCTTATTCTGTATCAATTAATGAAATTGAAAAGATGTTAAAAAAAGGATATTTTGTTCTGAAAATAAAAATTGGGTCAGACCCTGAGAAAGATGGAGATAGAGAGAAAATGTTGAAATGGGATATGGAGAGGATAAAAAGTATTCATGAAAGATTTAAAGATTATTCAACCCCATATACAAAAACAGGTAAACTGCCATATTATTTTGATGCAAATGGAAGATATGATAGTAAGGAGAGATTGCAAAGATTAATTGATTATTTAGATAAAATTGGTGCTCTTTCTCAGGTAATTGTAATTGAAGAACCATTCCCTGAAGATATGGAAATTGATGTGAGTGATTTTCCTGTAAGGATTGTTGCTGATGAAAGTGCTCATACAGAAAAAGAGGTTATAAAGAGAAGTCAGATGGGATATAGAGGGATTGCTTTAAAACCAATCGCTAAAACATTGAGTATGACATTGAAAATTTTGAATGAAAGTGAAAAAAGAGGTATGGATTATTTCTGTGCTGACCTTACTGTTATTCCTGTTATTGCTGAATGGAATAAAAACTTTTCTGCAAGAATAAGACCGCTACCGGAGATGAAAATTCAGATGGTTGAATCAAATGGATTTCAGTATTATAAAAACTGGAAAAAATTGCTTTCATATCATCCTTTTTATGGTAAAAAGTGGGTTGAACCAGAAAAAGGACTTTTCCATCTGAACGATGACTTTTACAAAAAAAATGGTGGTATTTTTACCACTCCACGACATTATCAAAATTTAGTAATAATTTAACTTTTACTTTGATTTAATAGCAAGAATTCTAACAAGGTCTGCTGCTTTTTTGATACTGTCAATCAAATTTTCAATCGTATCTATTATTTCATAAAAAAGAATTGAAAGAGGAGCGGGTATTTCTGCTTTCATTAAATTTCCTATTAATTCTCTTCTTTTATCATCACCTTCTTCTTCAAGTGTTTCTATCTGTGCACATTCTTCAAGAACATTATCAATTTCATTCTTTATAAGAGAATTGATTGCATCTTTAAGTTTCTCACCACTCCTTACTGCTATTAAACTATCTTCAAGTAAGCACTTTGAAAGTGTAGGTATTTTTTGCTCTTCAATAAACTCAAATAACCTTGCAACTCCTTTTGCACTATCGGCTATATCATTTAAACCACTATTTAGGAGTAAAAGGTCTTCTCTATCAGGTGGCATTAAAAGTCCTTTTGATAGTTCAAGAGTTATCTTTTTCCTCAGTTCATCTCCTTTTTTCTCATATTCTTTTACCTTTGTAATTGCCTCATTTTTCTTTTCAGTATCGTTTTCATAATATGCCTGGACACAATTTTTCATCTCTTTAACACATTCACATGATGCCTCAACATGTTTTAACTCATCCCCAAGTATTTCTTTTTCTTCTCTCTGTCCAAGCCATACAAAGATATTTCTACTTCTTTCCATTTTTCACCTCCTATAGGAAAGTCATTATTATTTTTAAAAATGTAAAAGTTATAAAACCTGAAATTACAGGTGTTAATGCCCATGCAAGAACAATATCTTTTGCTATTTTCCAGTTCGTCATCTTAATACCATGTATTATACCAACACCCCATATTGCACCCACTATTGAGTGAGAAGTTGATACTGGTATTCCGAAATGAGTGTAAATGTGAATATTCAAGGAAGATGCAATTTCAATTGCTATTGTCATCAAGGGAGTTAGTTTAACAATATTAAATCCAACTGTCTCAATAACTCTGTATCCCCAGGTAGTGACACCTATAGTTATTGCAATTGCTCCTATTACTGCTGCAATTTTTGACGAGATATAACCTGCTCCAATTAAAACTCCAGTTGCATTTGCTACATCATTGGCTCCCCATGAAAAAGCAAGATATGCACTTGTAACATAAATAAGAAATATTATTATTTGCTTTTCATATTTTTTTACAAAAGGTAATAAAAATAGAAGTTTTATCAAAGGATAAATAAGAATAGCCATAACTGCAGAACCAAAAGGAGTTAAAATCCAGCATATAAAAATCTGTCCAATCTTTGACCATTTTATTACAGTACTGAAAGCCATTCCACCTCCTGCGACTGCTCCGACAACAGAATGTGAGGTGGAAACAGGAAATTTTTTATAACTTGCCAGAGTTATCCATATTGCAGCACCGAGTAAAGCGAAGAGAGAAATTAAATTTGATTGTAAATGAGGAAGATTATTTAACGGAACAACACCTTTCCCTATAGTTTTTATTACATTTGAACCGAGAGTAATTGCACCAATGAAACTGAAAACGCAGGTTATTATTATACCATCTTTTAATTTCATTACTCCAGAGCCAATGTCTGTCCCTACGCAGTTTGCAGCATCATTGGCTCCCATTGACCATCCCATATAAAGAGAAACCAATATTACAA
>CAZRDZ010000092.1:0-4542 GCA_964599135.1 uncultured bacterium | reverse complement strand
AGTTAAAATAGCAACCATTCCCCCATTGTCAAGACAGAGTTCTTTGGGAGGGATAAAAAGTTTCAAATTTTCTCCAATTACTTTTTTTATTCTGTTTCTTATATACTCATTCTGAATAACTCCCCCACCAACAAGAAGTGCTTTTGGATTATACTTTTTTATTGCTCTTTCTATTTTTATACACAATGTATCAGCAACTGATTTCTGAAAAGAAGCACAAACATCAGGAATATTCTTTAAACCATTTTTCTTTATGTAATACATAACTGCTGTTTTTAAACCACTGAAACTGAAATCAAGAGAATTTTTACCAAGTAAAACAACAGGAAATTTTATTTTATTTTCATTACCTTTTTCTGCATATTTCTCAATCTGTGGTCCTCCAGGAAATGGAAGTCCCAGCATCCTTCCTACTTTATCAAATGCCTCTCCACAGGCATCATCAAGAGTTCTTCCAATTAGTTTAAACTCAATATGATTTTTAAGATAGAAAAAAGAAGTATGCCCACCAGAAATTACAAGACCAATAGCAGGAAATTCAATATTTTTTTTAAGATAATTTGCTGCTATATGTGCATGAAGATGATTAACTTTATAAATTGGTTTTTTAAGGGAAATAGAAAGTCCACAGGCAAAAGATACACCAACAATTAAAGAACCTTTAAGTCCAGGATGAGATGTTACACCAATAAAATCTATATCTTCTAACTTAATTCCACTTTTTTCAAGAGTCAGGTTGAAAAGAATATCTATTTTTTCAAGATGTGCACGGCTGGCAAGTTCAGGAACAACTCCACCAAACTTTGAATGAATATTTTCCTGTGAATATACAATATTTTCTATAATTTCTCCGTTTTTTAAAATTCCAATTCCAGTTTCATCACAGGAACTTTCTATACCAACAATAACCATTTTACCCCTCTGTTAGAACCGGGTCCTGAAAAAGGTCTATTCAACTATGGAAGAAGCAGGAACTATTTCTATTCCTTCTTTTTCTATTTCAGGAATTACTTCCTTTAAAACCTTAAGAGTTGTTCTTTTTGCATGTCCTATAGCAACGGCTTTTCCATTCTTCTTTGCAACTTCAATAAGTTTTCTAACCTGCTGTTTAATATAATCCGGTTCTGTTTTATTATCAAGAAAAACATCTCTTTTTGCTGTTTTTATCCCCATCTGTTTTGCAAGATGGAAACCGACCGATTTCTTTGAAGTTATACTATCAATAAAAAATAAGTTCTCTTTTCTTATATTATCAAGAAGAACTTGCATTTTGTCTTTATCTGAAGTAAATAAAGAACCCATATGATTATTAATACCTTTTACATAAGGCAGGTAGTCATTAACATCATTATAAAATACCCTGTTTATCTCATCATTTGACATTTCAGTTGTTATCAGTCCTTTATCAAAACACTGGTGGGGAGGCATTGGTTCAAGAGGAAGATGAAGCATAAAATCAAAATTTCTCCCTTCAAGTGCCTTTATTAAATCCTTACTGTATGGTGCTTTAGGAAGAAAAGAAAGGGTTAATGGTTCATTTATTCCTTCCAGTTCTTTCAAAAGTGCCTTACTCCATCCACAGTCATCTATAATTATCGCAACAGGTATTTTCTCAGGTTTCTTTTTCTCTATTACCTTCGGAACTAAAGGAACAATTTCTTTTTTATAAAACTCATTGAGAATTTTTAATCCAGCTATAAGAATACAGAGAACTAAAAAAAGAACAAGAGGAACAAACCAGGAAATTTCTTTTTTCTCTTTACTTTTTTTCATTTTTCATATTTTTTAATTAACTCTTTAAGAACTTCTTTTGCTTTCTGGAACTGTGTGTCCTCTTTTGCTGTTGGTATAATTTGTTTATCTTCCGGTAATTTCACAATATAATCAGGTTTTATACCTTTTCCTTCAATACATACACCAGAAGGAGTATAATAATGAGCAATTGTAAGTTTTAAAGCAGAACCATCTGAAAGTGGTATTAAGTTTTGAACAGAACCTTTTCCAAATGTTTTTTTACCCACAGAACTGAACTCCTCATAATTATCCTTCAATGCCCCAAAAACAATTTCTGAAGCACTTGCACTTCCCTCATTAACAAGAAGAACAACAGGTTTTTTCCAGACAGGATTTTTTCTTGACCTGAAAATACTTTTATCTTCTTTTCTCCTTCCTTCAGTATACACAATCAGTTTCCCTTTTGGCAGAAATAATTCACTTACTTCAATTGCTGAAGTTAAAAGTCCCCCAGGATTGTTTCTCAAGTCAATTATTAACCCCTTCTTATTCTCTTTGTTGAATTTCTTAAGAACTTTTTCAAGGTCAACCGGGGTTCTCTCCTGAAATTCTGTAATTCTGGTATATCCAATATTTCCAAATTCTTTACTTTTTACTGATTTTACTTTTATCACATCTCTAATAATTTCAATTTCTATAAGTTTCGGGACATTTTTCCTCATTATACTTATTTTTACTTTTGTTCCCCTTTTTCCTCTTAATTTCTTCGCTGCTTCAAGTGTAGTCATCCCTTTTGTTGATTCTCCATTTATCTTAATTATCCTGTCCCCTGCTTTTACTCCTGCTTTCCAGGCAGGTGTATCTTCTATTGGACTTACAACAGTTATAATTCCATCCTTTAGTGTAATTTCCATCCCTACGCCCTCAAACTCTCCCTTTGTTTCAATCTGTAATTCCTTCTTTATTTCTGGTTCAAGGAAAGCGCTGTATGGATCAAGAGACATCAGCATTCCTTTCAACGCACCATAAATCAAGTCCTTCTCTTTAACCTCTTTTACATAATCCTGTTCCACAATTCTCATAGCATCTATAAATAATTCTATGTTTTTATATGTTTCTTCTTCCTTGATTTTTTCTTTTGAAACGCTTACATCACTCCCAAAAATTATACTTAAAAAGAAAAATCCAATAACCGTCAAAAATAATTTTCTTCTCATTTTAACTCCTTTCCACTTTTCTATTTTAATATCTTTTCAAATGTATTTTTAACAACCGAAGGATTTGCTTTCCCTTTCATTTTTTTCATAACCTGCCCTATAAGAAATCCAATTACTTTTTCTTTCCCTTTTCTATAATCATCAACTGCTTCTGGATTTTCTTCAATAACTTCTCTAACTATTTTTTCAATAAAACTTTTATCATCTATCTGCAGGAGATTTTTTTCTTTTACAATTTCATCTGGCGACTTTCCTGTCTTGAAAATTTCTTTCAGCACTTCTTTACCAACAGTTGCAGTTATTTTACCTTTCTCCACCATATTTAACAACCCGGTAAATTTCTCCGGGGAAATTTTTTCAAAAATACTCATTCCCTTTTCTTCTTTTACCAGAGCCATAATCTCACCCATAATCCAGTTTGAAATCATCTTGTAATTTTTAAAAGTTTTAGCACACTCTTCAAAATAATCAATTATAATTTTTTCACTCATCAGAACATCTATATCATAATCTGGAAGATTATATTCCCTCTTAATCCTTTCCCTCCTTTCTTCTGGTAATTCTCCTATTTCCCTTTCCACTCTTTTTATAAAATCATCATTAATTTCAACAGGAAGAAGGTCTGGTTCAGGAAAATACCTGTAATCATGTGCTTCTTCTTTTGTCCTCATAACTTCTGTGGTTTGCTGTTTCTCATTCCACAACCTTGTTTGCTGTATTACTTTTTCTCCTTTTCTTAAAACAGATATTTGTCTTTTTACCTCATAACTTAATGCTTTTCTCACTGCCTTAAAAGAATTCATATTTTTAACTTCAACTTTCACTCCAAGTTTTTTCTCTCCTCTTTTTCTCACTGATATATTAGCATCACATCTTAAAGAACCCTCTTCCATATTACAATCACTTATTCTTAAATACTCAAGCGTCTGCTTTAACTTTAATAGAAACAATTCTGCTTCTTCAGGGCTTCTTATATCTGGCTCTGTTACAATTTCAAGAAGAGGTATTCCGCTTCTGTTAAAATCAACATATGAGAAAGCCCCTTCCTCTGAATGGATAAGTTTCCCTGCATCTTCTTCAAGATGAATTCTGGTTAAGTTTATTTTCTTTTCCCCGATTTTAATATATCCACCTTTTATAATCGGCTGTTCATATTGTGAAATTTGATAGTTTTTTGGAAGGTCTGGATAAAAATAATTTTTCCTTGCAAATCTACAATTTTTAGAGATATTTGAGTTAAAGGCAATTCCTGTTTTAATAGCAAGTTCAATTGCTTTTTCATTTATTACTGGTAAAACACCTGGCATTCCCGTACAAACAGGACAAACATTTGTATTGGGTGAAGAACCAAATTTTGTAGAACAACTACAGAACATTTTTGATTCAGTTAAAAGTTCTACATGAACTTCAAGTCCTATTACAACTTCATATTCTTCCATTTTATTCCTTTATCACTCCACATTTCATTTTTACTTTTAATTCTTCTTCTGGTTTTAATTTCAACTGGTCTCCCCTTTTCACCGCTTCTTCCAGATCTGGTAAACTTGAAAATGGTTCAAGAGCAACATTATAATTTCTTCCATACCAGGGA
>CAZRDZ010000091.1:0-4552 GCA_964599135.1 uncultured bacterium | reverse complement strand
GCGTCGGTTAAATTTTATTTTACTTGATTTAATTTTACTGTTATGATTGAATACTGAAATAAAAAAATTATGAATTATAATGGGAGGGGAAAATGAAAAATAGAGATGAGATTATTAAGGAAAATTTAAAAATCAGAGAAGAAAGAAAGATGTCTGGTAATTCTTTTTATCGAGGTATTGTTTCTGCTTATTCTGGTATGATTTATAAAAGTGATGGTTATCCTGATGTAGATGCAACAATTTCAAGATTAAAGGACCTTGGTGTAAATTGTTATACATATCTCATTCAGCGGAATTCTGAAAAAGAACTGAGTTCACTACCAGAATTTTGTGAAAAAGCATCTAAAGAAGGGATAGAAGTTTGGGTATATCTTGTTCCACCAACAGAAGTCCCAATTGATAGAGATAAACCTATTAAGGAAAGGAAATATCCTCCCTTTGACCTTGATTACTTAAAATGGGCAGAAGCAATTGCTAAAATTTCAATAGGTTGTCCAAATTTAACATTATGGATGATAGATGATTTTGATGGGAATCTTGATTTTTTTACACTTGACTATACAAAAAAAATCTATGAAATGTCAAAGAAGATAAATCCGAAATTTCTATTTGGTGTTTGTGTTTATCATGAGAAATTAAAACAATTTATAGAAGCAGGTTATCTTCCTTATACAGATGCTCTCCTGTGGGGCTATCAACATTCTTCGCATATTTATCCTGACTGTGGGCTTTCTTGTGAAACTCTACCTTTTGATATAAATGATTACTATAAAACAGGCAAAGTAATTATTCCCTGCATTTACTTTACTGCTCATAGTTCCTGGCCAGAGAATAGACCTACAAAGGAATATTTAAAAGAAGCAACCAGAATTGCATATCAGCAGGCAGGTATTGTATTTATATTTGTTACACCTGCTCCAGGAGACTGGAGATACGATTTAGTTAAGAACTTTACAAATTCAGTAAAGTGTCAGAAAATAATTTGAAGAAGTGAAGAAGTTGATAAAATCTGGATTACTGGTAAAATATTTATAAGCCTTTTCATTGATGTTCCCTATGTACCCAACTTGTACAATGTATTGACAGAAATAATTTTTTGAGTATAATTTTAATTCGGGTTTGCCCCCATCGACTAGCGGTCTAGGTCACCACTCTTTCAAGGTGGTAGCGCCGGTTCGAGTCCGGCTGGGGGCGATTTTTTTAACCGCGTGTGTTTAACCCCCGCGGTTAGAAAATTTTTTTAATTCGTCCATAACTCCATGGACAGGTTCTTCATCATAAGAAATTTCTCTTCTATCTACCATTCTTGTTTCAACCACTCCATAAAGATGCAATTTATCTGTTCCTTTTTCCTTTATAAATCTCATTGCTTCTTTCCTGCTTTCAAAGAGGAATTCATCCCTTTCTTCAACAGGTATTTTCATAACTTCACTTTCAGGTAGTTCCCTTATTGATGCATACATCATATAACCAAAACCAGGGTCTCTTACGAGTTTGATTTCTTCAATAATTTGTTCTCCTGTGCTTATTCCTGTTGAAACTGCTTCTTCAGGTGAGAGACAGAGATACCTTTTAGGTCTTATTCTATATCTTTTCTCTTCTTTTTCCATCAAAAAAATTTTAAGAAATTTTAGGAGTAATGTCAAATTTTTATTTACACTTTTTATATTTTTATGTATAATTTTTCCAACTATGGAAAATCTAAATATCCTCAAAGAGTTTAAAGGAATTGAAAATCTTGCAGGACCTCTTATGCTTATTGAAGGAGTTGAAGGGGCTGGATATGGAGAACTTGTTGAAGTAATTACAGGAGATGAGACGCGACTTGGAAGAGTTCTTGAAATTGAGCAGGATAAAGCACTTATTCAGATTTTTGAAGGAACAAGAGGTATAAGTCCTGAAAAAACAAAAGTCCGATTTACCGGGAAAGGAATTGAAATAGGTGTTTCTCCTGATATTCCTGGCAGGGTTTTTACAGGTCTTGGAAAAGTAAGAGATGGTGGACCTGAAATAATTCCTGAAAAATATCTTAACATAAATGGGGAGCCAATAAATCCAACAAGAAGAGATTATCCATCTGAATTTATACAGACAGGTATTTCTGCAATTGATGGACTTAATAGTCTGGTAAGAGGGCAGAAACTTCCAATTTTTTCTGGTTCAGGACTTCCACATAACCTTCTTGCAACTCAAATTGTTAAACAGGCAAAGATTGTTTCAAAGGAAGAGGCAAAATTTGCGATTGTTTTTGCTGCTATGGGTATAACTTTTGAAGAAGCAGAATTTTTTCTTAAAGAATTCAGAGAGGAAGGAGCGATAGAAAGAACTGTTACTTTTATAAACCTTGCAGATGAACCAGCAATTGAAAGAATAGCCACTCCAAGAGTTGCTTTAACCGTTGCTGAATATCTTGCTTTTGAACTTGGTATGCATGTTGTTGTTATACTAACTGATATGACAAACTATGCTGAAGCATTGAGAGAAATATCTGCAGCAAGAAATGAAATCCCTGGAAGAAGAGGATATCCTTCATATTTATATACAGACCTTTCCACTATTTATGAAAGAGCAGGGAGAATAAAAGGGAAAAATGGTTCAATTACACAAATTCCTATTTTAACTATGCCTGAGGATGATAAAACACATCCTATACCAGACCTTACTGGTTATATTACAGAAGGTCAAATTATTCTTTCAAGGCAACTGCATCTTAAAGGCGTCTATCCTCCTATAGATGTTCTTACTTCACTTTCAAGGTTGAGAGATAAAGGAATTGGGGTAGATAAAAAAACAGGAGAAGTTCACACAAGAGAAGACCATGCCGCAATAGCAAGTCAGTTATTTGCTTCATATGCAAGAGGGAAGGAAGCAGAAGAACTTGCTATGGTTCTTGGAGAAGCATCTCTCACTGAAGAGGATGTTGCACACCTTAATTTTGCAAGAAAATTTGAAGAGGAATTTTTATCTCAGGGGATTAATGAAGATAGAACGATACAACAAACACTTGATATTGGATGGAAACTTCTTAAAACACTTCCTGTTTCATCAATAAAGAGGATACCTCCTGAAATAATGGAAAAATACTGGAAAAAGGAAAATGAAAATAAAGGTAAATCCAACAAGAATGGAGTTGCTGAAACTGAGAAAGAGAATACAGATAGCAAAAAGAGGACATAAACTTCTCAAAGATAAAGAAGAGCAACTCCTTATAGAATTTAGAAAACTACTGGAACAGGTCAGAGAGGAAAGAAAACAGGTTGAAGAAAATTTATATGATTTTTATTTAAAAGTTCTTAAGTTGAAAGGAATAACTGAAAAAAATAGATGGGATGGATTAATTTCCTCAGTTTTTGTAAAGTCAGAAACAGAAGTTATAAAAGAAAGAGTTTACAATATTCCTGTTAGAAAAATTAATTTTCAGGTTAAAGAGATAAAAACAGATTATTTCTCTTCACCTTATTATCAATTACTCATTGAGAAAGGAAAAGAAATACTTGAAGAATTATTTGAACTTTATTACTTAGAAAATAAACTTGCGAGTTTTACAGAAGAAATAGAAAGAACCAGAAGAAGAGTAAATGCTCTTGAATATGTTTTAATTCCCGGGATAGAAGAGGCAATAAAATTTATAAAATTTAAACTTGAAGAATATGAAAGAGCAAATCTTACAAAACTCAAGCACCTTCAATTGATTAGATAGGACCAAACCCGGTTTGGATGTCCAAACCGGGTTTGGGCTTTATTCGTTCTTTTTATCATCATCTACTTCTTTATATTCAGCATCTACAACATTACCTTTATCTTCTTTGGACTTTTCTTTTTGTTCTCCCTGTGGCTGAGATTCTGTTGAAGTTGTTGTTTGTCCCTGCTGTGTTTGTGCCTGTTGATAGAGTATTTGAGCAAGTTTATGTGATGCCTGTTCAAGTTCGCTCATTGCTGTTTTTATACTTTCAGCATCTTTTGTTTCACTTTTTATAAGATTGTCAAGTTTGTTTATCTTTTCCTGTATTTCTTTCTTTTCTGCATCACTCAATTTATCTCCGTGTTCTTTCATTGTCTTGTTAATATTATATATTAAACTATCTGCCTGATTACAAAGGTCTACAAGTTCCTTCCTCTTTCTGTCCTCTTCTGCGTGTTTTTCTGCTTCTTTAATCATTTTTTCTATTTCTTCCTGAGAAAGTTTCTTTGAAGCAGTTATTCTTATTGATTGCTCCTTCCCTGTTCCTTTGTCTTTCGCTGATACATGTAAAATCCCATTTGCGTCAATATCAAAACTCACCTCAATTTGTGGAACTCCTCTTGGTGCTGGTGGAATACCATCAAGATGAAATCTCCCTAAACTCAAATTGTCTTTCGCCATCGGTCTTTCTCCCTGAAGGACATGGATTTCAACTGATGTCTGATTGTCAGCAGCAGTTGTAAAAATTTGACTTTTCCTTACAGGGATTGTTGTATTTCTTTCAATTATTTTTGTAAAAACACCACCAAGTGTTTCAACACCAAGAGAAAGAGGAGTTACATCTAAAAGTAATATATCTTTATCTTTCAT
>CAZRDZ010000090.1:1878-4557 GCA_964599135.1 uncultured bacterium | reverse complement strand
ACTGCAAATGATGTTGTTAAAGGAATAATTTTTTATTTTATGCTTTTACTTCCTTTTGCATATTTCGCTGAAAGGTTATTCTTTGGTTTTCCAAAACTTGAAAAGAGAATAGCAGGTGTTTTTGGGATATTTTTAATTGTTTACTGGATAATGCGACTTGTTCATCCTGCATTTAAACTTACAAATGCCCCTGAAGTAATTCTTCTTTCCTTTATAGTTCTTGCTCTTTCTGCTGTTGTTCTTTCTATTGTTGCTTCAAAATTTGAAGAGCAGATGCAAAGAATGAAAAAAGAAACATCCAGAGTTTATGAAACAGATGTTGGAAGAGTAACTGCGACAGCAACGGCATTTTCTCTTGGTGTTGCGAATATGAAAAGGAGGAAAGTTAGAACAATTCTTACCGCAATTACCTTAATTCTTTTAACATTCACTGTTCTTTCATTTACTTCTATAAAGTCATATCTTAAATTCAACCAGCTCTTAAGACCTAATAAACCACCTTACACAGGAGTTTTATTGAGAGACCGTTCCTGGTCTCCTCTACAAAAAATTGCTCTTGAATATACAAAGGATGAGTTTGCACCAGATAATATAATTTCCCCAAGAGGATGGTATATATTAAGTGAACTGGGTGACAGAACTGCTGTTGAAGTAAAATATGATGGGAAAAGATTTCTTGCTTCAGGAATACTTGGCCTTTCTCCTCAAGAAAATAAAATTCTTCCAGTTAAAAGGACACTTATAGCAGGAAAGTGGATTGAAAGAGATGACGAGAAAACTATATTGGTTTCCAGAAAGATTGCTTCTTCTCTTGGACTGACCAGAAATGATATAGGAAAAGCAACTCTGACTGTTTATGGAAAACGACTTATTTTAGGTGGAATATTTGATGGGGAAAAACTCAGTAATTTAAAAGATATGGATAATGAGCCAATAACTCCTGTTGATTTCTCCTCTATGCCTGAAAAAGAAATATCAAAATTGAAAATGGAAAAGACAGCACAGGTTTATACTTCCCAGACAAAATTACAGAGTTTTACACATACTGAAGGCTCAAATATTGTTATACTTCCTTTTAAGACACTTATGAGAATGGGAGGGACACTTCAGGCAATATCTGTTAAATTTTCTGATAAAGTTGTTTCTCCTGCAGAAGCAGTTGAGAATTTTATTACAAAACTTGCAGTAATTCTTTTTGCTGGTTATGAAAATAAAACATTTGTTTATAGCAGTATGGGATTGACTTCTTTTTCAGGTTTGAGTAATTTAATAATTCCTATTTTAATAGCTGCTTTAATTGTTCTTAATACAATGCTTGGTTCGGTTTATGAGAGATTGAGAGAAATAGGAACTTATAGTGCAGTTGGACTTGCTCCTGTCCATATTGCCTCTCTTTTTCTTGCTGAATCGATTGTTTATGCTGTTTTAGGAGCAGTTTCTGGCTATTTATTGGGGCAGATTGTTGCAAAAATTCTGATGGCAACAGGACTTTTGAAAGGTCTTGTATTGAATTATTCTTCAATGTCAGCTGTCTTTGCCACAATTATAATATTTATTACTGTAATTCTCTCAACCCTTTATCCAGCAAGAAAGGCATCTCAGATGGCTGTGCCTGATGTTACAAGAAAATGGGTGCTTCCTGAACCAGAAGGAGATATATGGGAATTTGAATTTCCATTTACTGTGAGTGAATACGAAGTTTTAGGGCTGGTAACATTTTTAACTGAATACTTCAGTTCATATCAGGATGTCTCTCTTGGTAATTTTTATACCAATGGCGCTACCTTAAAATATGAGAAACTCCCATCTGGTAAAAATAAATATATTGTTGAAACCGAAGTATGGCTTGCTCCATTTGACCTTGGCGTAAGTCAGAAATTTTCAATGATTTTAGAACCACTTGGTCAGTATAATTTCTATACGATTAATTTGCATATGAAAAGGACAAGTGGTGAATTAAATGACTGGAAACGACTTAACAGAAGATTTCTTGATGGTTTAAGAAAACAATTTCTTATATGGAGAACCGTAAGTTCAGAAATAAAGAAGGATTATGAAAAACAGGGAAAAGAAGTTTTGAAACTGTAAAAGGAAGGTGAAAATGAACCAGGAAATTAAAGAAGATGTCTATCAGCCAGAAATTGAAGAGCCATTCCAGGAAGGTTTTAATAGAAAAACAGTATTTGCTGCTCTTTTCATTGGTTTCATTATGCTCCCAGGTTCAATATATCTTGGTCTTATAACAGGGGCAGGGCTTGGAGGAGCGGCTCAATGGGTTACTGTTATCCTTCTTGTTGAAATTGCAAAAAGGTCTTTTGTTCAATTAAAAAGGCAGGAGATCTATATTGTTTATATGATAGCGAGGTCTCTTGTTGCTGCAGGGCTTGTTCTTGGAGCAGCAAGTTTGATCTTACAGGGGGGAGCTTTTAGTGATTTAATATGGAAACAATATCTTGTTCAATCACCTTATGCAAAATCATTTGGGCTTACTCCACACATACCTCGCTGGGCTGTTCCCCCTGCTGGGTCTGAAGCACTTTTAAAAAGAACTTTTTTAAATAGAGCATGGGCTATACCAATTTTGCTTATTATAGTTCACAACATTCTTTTCAGAATAAATTATTTCTCTCTTGGATATACTCTTTTCAGAGTAACAAGTGATAAAGAAGGACTTCCTTT
>CAZRDZ010000090.1:0-1778 GCA_964599135.1 uncultured bacterium | reverse complement strand
GGAATTATAAAGAACTGGCAGAGTGGTATGACAGCAATTCCTGCAAATGTTGTTACAACAATGGATTTCTGGATAAATGTTATTATTGGTGGGGGTATAGTTGTTGGTCTTATAGGTGTATGGAAAACAATTTTTTCTTTTGTCAAAGCAAAAGGGACAAAAAAAGTTGAAAAGAAATTACCTGAAGGAAGAGGGGATTATCCAATTCCTGTTGCTATTGGAATATGGGTTATTTCAACTTTGATTTATATAATTATATGCCATATTCTTGTTCCAAAATTTCCTGTTGCTCTATTTGCATTTTTTGGTTTTTTCTTAACACCGTTTTTAAGTTATACATCAGCAAGAATGTTTGGAATAACAGGAGTTGCTACAGGGATTTCATTTCCAATGGTAAGGGAAGCAACATTTATTTTAAGTGGATATAAGGGGGCTGATATATGGTTTGCTCCAGTTCCTTATTTTAATCATGGGTGGACTGCTCAGGCATTTAAACAACTTGAATTGACAAGAACAAAATTTACTTCATGGTATAAAGCAGAATTCACTGCTCTTGGAATAATGCTTTTTTGCAGTTTCCTTTTCTGGTCAATAATATGGAGAATGAATCCAATCCCTTCTTCTACCTATCCTTTTGTTCAAAAAATGTGGCCTATGAGTGCAATTTTCCAGAGTTTATGGGCAACAAGCACTCTTGAAACAGGGCAGAAATGGATGATTGAAGCAATCAAGTTAAAATACATTCTTGGAGCAATTGGTGTTGACTTTCTCCTTTATTTCTTACTATTTGTTTTTAAAGCACCACTGTCGATATTTTATGGAATTGTCGGGGGAGTTGCAGCACTTCCACATTATGTTCTTCCAATGTTTTTTGGAGCACTTCTTGGAAGATTTTATTTTGCAAAAAAAATTGGGAAAGAAAAATGGAGAAGGTATACTCCTATAATTCTTGCTGGTTATGCCTGTGGAATGGGGCTTGTTGGTATGGTTTCAATTGCAGTTGCTTTGATTGCAAAAACAGTATTCCAGATAATTTTCTAAGACCAAACCGGGTTTGGTCAGAGGGCAAGTTCTTCAAGGTAGGATGGAGCATATATTTCTGAATTCAGACGTTCTTTTAAAAAAATAGAAAAATCATTTATAACTTCCTCTTCACCGTGTATAAGAAATATTTTTTTCACATCTTTAATTTTCTCAATCCAGAAAAATAATTCGTCTCTATCAGCATGGGCGGAGAAACCATTTATTTTTTCAATTCTTGCTTTTACTGGATAATATCTTCCAAGTATCCTTACTTCTTTTGCTCCTTCAATTATTTCTCTTCCGAGAGTTCCTTTTGCCTGATAGCCAACAAAAAGTATTGTTGATTCTTCTCTTATTATATTTGTTATAAGATGATGTTTTATTCTTCCTCCTGTGCACATTCCACTTCCTGCCATGATAATTGAGGAACCTTTTATGTAATTTATACCTTTTGATTCATGAACGCTTCTTGTAAGTTTTAAAAGAGGAAAATCAAATGGAGAGTTTCCTTCTTTTATCATTTTTTGTGTTTCCTGGTCAAAATATTCAGTGTATTTTTCAAAAACTTCAGTAACATTTATAGCCATAGGGCTGTCAACAAAAACAAGAATATGGGGAATCTGGTCTTCAAGTAAAAATTTTCTCAGGAAATAAAGTATCTCCTGTGCTCTTTCTATTGCAAATGTAGGAATTACAATATTACCACCATTTTCAACTGTCTGGTTAATTACATTTTTAAGTTTTTCTTCTCCTTC
>CAZRDZ010000089.1:0-4586 GCA_964599135.1 uncultured bacterium | reverse complement strand
GTCCTGAGCCGATTTATTGCAGATGCAAGTTCAATTTTTCTGAAAAAAGCATATTCACCATTTATTTTTCTGTTTATTATATCAAGTCCTTTTGAATTTATATCTTTTTCAACTTTTTCAACAATCTCCCTTAATGTCCTTTTTCCATTTATGTATTTCTTTGAGTAAAAAATCGCATCTGCTATTGCTCTTGTCTGACTTTTATCAACAATCTGTTCTATACAAGAAAGGTCTATTTCCTCTCTCCCGAAGATTATTTTCTTCTTTCCCTGTGTCTTTATCTTTATTTTTTCTCCTCTGAATGGATTTAAACTCTCCCCGAGAGGTATTCTTTCAGTAATTTTTCCAAAGTTTTTTCCTCCTTCATCTTTTCTTTCCTGTTTATATTTTTCAGAAATTTTTTTTGCTTTATATGTCATATCATAAGGGATGTATTCAATCATACATATAACATAATCAGCAACATCAAAATAATCACCACTTCCTCCCATAACAAGAACTGTTGAAATTCCATAATCAGTGTATAACTTTTGCACTTTATCAATAAATGGAGTTATTGGTTCTTTATCTTTGCTTATTAATTCCTGCATTCTGTGGTCTCTTATCATAAAATTTGTTGCTGATGTATCTTCATCTATAAGTAAAACCTCACCTCCTGCTTCAATCGTTTCAATTATGTTTGCTGCCTGAGATGTGCTTCCACTTGCATTTTCAGTTGAAAATGATTTTGTCTCTTTCCCAAAGGGTAAATTATTTATAAAAGGAGAGATATCAACTTTTTCAATTCTTCTTCCATCTTCTGCTCTTATTTTTACACAATTTATATTTGAAACAACAAGTTCTCTGCCATCACCAGGGATATGGTTGTAAATTCCAAGTTGTATAGCATTAAGAAGTGTTGATTTTCCATGGTATCCGCCACCTGCAATTAATGTTATACCTTTTCTTATTCCCATCCCTTCTATTTCACCTCTATTTGGAAGATTTACTTTTATTTTCAAACTCTCGGGAGATTTAAAAGGCACGACATTCCCTTCTTTTAGAGGTCTATTATCAACTCCACTTTTTCTTGGAAGGATTGAGCCATCAGCAATAAAGGAAATTAGACCGAGGGAAGAAAGTTTTTCTCTTAAAAAATCTGCATCTTCATTTGCCTCTATATGGATGTAAAGTTTTTTTTCATCAATACTTTCATATAATAGAGAATTTTTAACAATTTCAGGGATGAAAGTAAAAAATATATCTTCTGCCAGTTTTCCAGCCACTTTCCTCCCATAAGAAGGAAGCCCGACAGAAAACCTTACTTCAATTGTCTCATTTTTTAAAACAACAGAATTTCTTTCAAGTATTTCCTGTCCTGGTTTTACAATCTCAATAATTCCACTTTTCCCTGTTGCTTTTATTCTTTTAGAGTAAATTTCTGTTTGAGTTCTGAAAGTTCTTGTCAGGAAATCTCTCAAGCCAACTTCCCTTGATCTGGATGAAAATGTTGAAGGTGGAAACTTTGATATATTATTTGATATTTTTATTCTCAATTTTGAAGGTGGAGCAAAAGGGTCTGATTGAACATGGTCAACAATCAATGTAAAAAATCCAAAATTATAAATCCCTTCAATTTCCTTATATCTTTTATATCCTTTCCCATCTATTCTTTTTAATTTCCCCTTTAGACATTCCATATAATTATTATAACCATCAGAATAACTGATGTATAATAAATAAACATAAATTGGAGAAAATGAAAAAAGTTCTCATAATTAGAGAGGGCTCTCTTGGAGATTTGATATTAACTTTACCAGTTGTTCAGAGTTTTAAAAAAGAAAGTTTTAGTGTTTCAGTTGCTGGTAAAGGGATATATAAGGAATTTTTTGAAAAATATTCAGAAGTTGATAAATTTTATTCAATTGACAGTTCTTTTTTTCTTCCTGTTTTTTCAGGGGAAAAGACACAAGAAATAATTAATTTTTTTAGTGATTTTGATATCATAATTTTTTATGGGAGTGAGAAAGAAATTGTGGGGAAAATACTGAAGGAAATATTTAAGAAAGAAATAATATTCCATCCAGTTGAGAAAGATAAATTGAAAATTCACATAATTGATTATCTCCTTTTACCAGTTGAGAAAATTTTAAAAAATATTGAAAAAACCCCTGTTTTAAAAATAAAAAAAGAAAAAGAGAGATTGTTTGTAATTCATCCAGGAAGTGGGAGTAAAGACAAAAACTATGGGAAAGAAAGATTTTTTGAAGTGGTGAAAAAATTTAAAAATGAGAAATTAAAAATTCTTCTTGGACCTGCTGAATATGGTGATTTTGAATGGTGGAACGAGAAAATAGGAAATGGCAATATAGTCAAAACTGAATCTCTTGAAAGAATTATTACTCTTGCTGGAAAGACAAAAATATATCTTGGTAATGATTCAGGAATAACTCATCTTTTTGCTGCCTGTGGAGTTAAAACAATTGCTATTTTTGGTCCTACTTCTCCCCTTATTTGGTCTCCTCGTGGCAAAGATGTAAAAGTTATTTTTAAAAAAGTTAATTGTAATCCCTGTAATGAATTAAAAATGAAAGAATGTAAAAATAAGATTTGTTTTGACAGAATAAAAGTTGAAGATATAATAAATGTTATAAATAATTTAAAGTAGAAAAATGGAAAAACCAGTTATATTTGAAAGTGAAGGGAAAAAATTATCTGGAATTGTTCATCTTGTGGAAGGGAAGAAAACCCCTGGTGTTATTTTATTCCATGGTTTTACAGGACATAAGGCAGAAAGTCATTTTATCTTTACTCGTCTTGCTCGTCTCTTATGTAAAAATAAAATTTCTGTTTTGAGATTTGACTTTATGGGCTCTGGAGATAGTGAAGGAAATTTTGAAGATATGACACTTATAACAGAAATGAAAGATGGTGAAAATGCTGTTGGGTATTTTAAAAAGTTTAAAAATGTAGATAAAGAAAGAATTGGTGTTCTTGGTCTTTCAATGGGAGCAGTAACTGCTGTGTATACTGCCTGGAAACTAAATATAAAATCATTGTGTCTCTGGTCTCCGCTTGCCTATCCTTCAATAATAATAAAAAAATTAACAAAAAAAATAAAAGAACAACTTGAGAAAAAAGGGAAAGCATACCTTCCTGGAACGGGACTTTATATAAGCAAAAAATTTATTGAAAGCAGAAAATTTGTCAAACCACTTGAATTTGCAAAAGAATACAGAGGGAATGTTTTAATTATCCATTGTAAAGATGATAAAACACTACCTTTAAAACATTCTCTTTCATACTTTAAAAATTTCCATTATAATACAAGATTTTCTGAACTTGTGATTTTTGATAAAGGTGAACATACATATATTATTGAAAAAACAGAAAAAGAAGTTTTAGAACAAACAGTGAAATTTTTTAAAGAGACACTTTAAAATGAATTTACTTTTACTTAATTTACTCTTTTCAGCAACAAAAACAGAAACAACTTTAACAGAAACAGGAATATATCCACATTTTGATTTTTCCTCTCATTTTCCTGTCTGGATGGGTAGAACTTTTATGGGAGTGGCAATATGGCAGTTTATAACTGCTTTCATTTTTGTCCTTCTTGGTTTTGTTGCAAAGAAAATATCTGATTACATTATAGAAACAAAATTGATAAAAATTGTTAAAAAAACAAGATTTGAACTTGATGACCTCATTGTAAAAGCATTTTCAAGACCATTCGGTTTTGCTCTTGTGCTTGTTGGTATTTCACTGGCTATCGGAGTTTTACCTGTCCCGCCTGTAGCAGAAAAATTTATTTTTGCTGCTGTTAAAATTGCTGGAGTTGTTATTTTCCTCTGGTTTTTATTCCGCCTTGTTGATGTTGTGGTCCATTATCTTTCAAAATTAACTGAAAGGACAGAATCAAAACTTGATGACCAACTTGTTCCACTTATAAGCAAATCACTGAAAGCAACAATAGGTGTTGTGTGTTTCCTCTGGCTCTTCCAACTTTTAGGTTATAATGTTTCAAGTTTACTTGCAGGTCTTGGAATTGGTGGTCTTGCTGTTGCTCTTGCTTTGCAGGATACTTTAAGCAATTTTTTCGGTTCTGTTTTTATATTTCTTGATAGACCTTTTATGGTTGGTGATTGGGTAAAAATAGGAGATGTTGAAGGTATTGTTGAAGATATTGGTTTCCGTTCAACAAGAATAAGAACCTGGCTTAAAACTCTCGTCTCAATTCCAAATAAGAATGTTGCAAATGCCACTATTGATAACTGGTCAAGAATGCCAAGAAGAAGAGTTTTCCAGACGATTGGGCTAACATATGAAACAACAGCAGACCAGATGGAAAAAGCAGTAGAAGAAATAAAAAAGATTATAGAAAATGACCCTGGTGTTGATAAAAACTTTATAGTTGTTAAGTTCAGCGAGTTTGGAGATTCTTCCCTCAATATAACAGTTATTTATTTCACAATTGATACAACACTGAAAGGACATCTTGAGACAAAAGAAAGAATAAACCTATCTATTATGAGAAAGTTATCAGAACTTGGACTTTCAATTGCTTTCCCGACTATGAGTATATATCTTGAAAAAGGAAATTTAAA
>CAZRDZ010000088.1:2866-4595 GCA_964599135.1 uncultured bacterium | reverse complement strand
TATAGTTCTCCTTAAGATGGTATAATTCCAGTATGGCGAAATTACCTCCAGAATTTAAAAAATTAGAAAAGATAGAAAATCCGTTTAAGAAGCGGTTTTATTTTGTGGGAATTTTAACAAAGTATCTTATAAAGGAAGGGATAAAACCAATTGTTGTTGGAGGACATGCTGTAGAATTTTATACAATGGGATACTATTCAACCTCTGATATAGATATCGTTTCAACTGGTTATGAAAAAATTGGAAATCTTCTTGAAAAATGGGGTTTTAAAAAAGAAGGAAGGCATTGGTACAATGAAAAATTAGAGATAGCCATAGAAATACCATCATCTAAACTTGACGAAGAAGCATATAATAATATAACAGAAGTGGAAATAGATAATTTGAAAGTTTTTATAATTGGAATTGAAGATTTGATTGTTGATAGGTTAAATGCTTATAAATGGTGGAAATCCTTAAGTGATAGAGAATGGGCAAAGAGATTATTAAAATTAAAAGATATAAAAATTGATTTTAACTATATTGAAAAAAAATGTAAAAGAGAGGGAATTTTAGATGTTTTTGAAGAAATAAAAGAGGAAGTTGAAAATGAGAAAAATTAAATATGAGGAAGTTAGCAGAAGAAAAAAAGATAAGTTATTTCTTATGGATAGAACAAAAAAGATAAGAAGAAAACCAAGAAATAAAGAAGAGGAAAAGATTCTTGATATTTTGTTAAATTCAAGATTAGAAAAACTTTTTAAAAATGGAATGATTAAAAAAGTTGGTAAAAGAAAATTCAAATTGAAAATTTAAATGGTCAGAAAAGTTCTCATAATAAAAACAGGCGCACTTGGAGATATTATCCTTTCTTCTCTTTCTTTCAAAACAATAAAAAAATTTTTTCCAGAAAGTACAATATATTTGTTAACCAAAGGTGATTTTAAAAGTGTTGTTAAAAATTGTCCGATTTTTGAGAAAATTTTTTATTTGCCAGCAGGAAGAAATTTTTTTAAATTTTTGGAGTTTATATGGAAGTTGCGAAAAGAAAGATTTGACATTATTTTTGATTTACAGGGAAATCTGAAAACAAATTTTTATTCTTTTTTAATTGGAGCAAAAGAAAGAATTGGTCTCTACAGAAAAAAGGCTGGTAAAATCTTCCTTACAAAAGCAGTTAAAAAAAGAGATGATTTAAATCCTGTAGAGCACCAGAGATATTTTTTTAAAAAAATCGGAATTGAGACAGAAGAAAATCTTGAGTTATGGATTGAGGAAAAAGAAGAGTATAGAAACTTTTTGAAAAAATATAAACTTGAAAAGGGAAATTATATTCTTATTCATCCAGTTGCCTCTCCTGAATGGGAGACAAAAAGATGGCTCCCTGAAAGATTTGCTGAATTTGCGGATATTTTAATTGAAAAAGGAGAAAAGGTTGTTTTTATAGGAAAAGGAAGAGAGGAGATTGAGGAAATAATAAAAAAAATGAAAAATAAACCATTAAATCTTTCAGATGAAACAAATATTTCTCAACTGATTTTCATTATAAAAAATTCAAAAGTTGTTATAACAACTGATAGTGCTCCTTTACATATAGGAGCAGCCAGTGGAGTAAAAACCATAGGAATATTTGGACCTACTGACCCAAAAAGACATTGTCCCCCAGAAGTTATTTATATTTATAAAAAAGTTGAGTGTAGTCCCTGTTATAAGAAAAAATGTGATAAAATGATATGCATGAAAGAAATTA
>CAZRDZ010000088.1:0-2766 GCA_964599135.1 uncultured bacterium | reverse complement strand
AATGAAAATAGCAGTTGTGGGAGCAGGATACTGGGGAAAAAATCATGTTAGAGTATCCCGGGAATTAGGGATTCTTGAGATTGTCTGTGATACCAGTATAGAGATTCTCAAAAATATAGAAGAAAAATTTAAAGGAATTAAAACTACAACAGATATAAAAGGAATAGTTCAGAATGAAAAAATAGAAGGTGTTATTATTTCTTCCCCTGCTTCTACTCATTATACTCTTGCTAAAAAATTTCTTCTTTCAGGAAAAAATGTATTTGTAGAAAAACCCCTTGCTTTAAAGGTGGAAGAAGGAGAAGAACTTGTGGAAATAGCAGAAAAAAATGGATGTGTTTTAATGGTTGGACACATTCTCCATTATCATCCATCTGTTGTAAAAATGAAAGAAATTATAAAAAAAGGTGATATAGGAAAAATACAATACATTTATTCTAACCGACTTAATATTGGAAGAATAAGAAATGAAGAGAATATTTTATGGAGTTTTGCTCCTCATGATATTTCTCTTTTACTTTCTTTAACAGAAGAAATACCAGAAGATGTCTTTTCTTATGGAGGAATTTATTTACCCCATAATGTTGAGGATGTGACTTTAACATTTTTTTCTTTCCCCTCCGGAATAAAGGCACATATTTTCGTCTCCTGGCTTAATCCATTTAAAGAACAGAAATTTGTTGTTGTCGGAAACGAAAGAATGATTGTCTTTGATGATACACAGAAAGAGAAAAAATTAACCATATATTCTCATAAAATAAACTGGAAGGACAATGAATTGCCAACAATAGAAAAATGTAAAGGTGAAATTGTCCAATTTGAAGATAAAGAACCATTAAAAGAAGAAATAAAGCATTTTGTTAAGTGTGTAAAAGAAAGGGAAAAACCATTGACTGATGGGAAAGAGGGATTGAAAGTTCTTAAAGTTTTAAATATGGCAGAAAAATCGTTAAAAAGGAGTTATCAATGAAAAAATATTTTGTTCATCCAACTTCTGTTGTTGATGAAGATGTAAAAATTGGAGAAGGAACAAAAATATGGCATTTTTCTCATATTTTGAAAAATAGTGAAATTGGAGAAAATTGTATTATTGGACAAAATGTTATGATAGGACCTGATGTAAAAATAGGTAGGGGATGTAAAATTCAAAATAATGTTTCTGTTTATAAAGGAGTTATTTTACAGGATTATGTTTTCTGTGGACCTTCCTGTGTTTTTACCAATGTTATAAATCCAAGGGCTTTTATAGAAAGAAAAGATGAGTTTAAAACAACTCTTGTAAAAACAGGAGCAACAATAGGAGCAAATGCAACAATAATCTGTGGAAATACAATTGGGAAATACGCTTTTATAGGAGCAGGTGCAGTTGTTACAAAAGATATTCCAGATTATGCTCTGGTAGTGGGAGTTCCAGCAAGACAGGTTGGCTGGGTATGTAAATGTGGAAATGTTTTGAAATTCGAAAATAGTGAAGCAAAATGTAGTTGTGGCAATGAGTATAAATTAGGGAAGGGTGAACTGGTGGTGGTGAGGGAAGGGGAGTAGTTATTAGTTATTAAGTGGTTATTAGGTATGAGATGAGAAGAGAAAATTTAGAAAATCTGGAAATTTATAAAATTGTGCGAGAACTAAATAATTTTATTACTAACATAAAAATCAGAGCCAAAAAACAAATAACCACAAATAACAATGAATAACAACAAATAACAATGAATTTAAATCGCTTTAAGTGTAAATAACAAAGGAGGTATTGTGAATATCCCGTTGTTAGATTTAAAAAGAGAATATGATTTTATGAAAAATGATGTAAATGAAGCAATAAAGAAATGCCTTCAACATCAAAAATGGATACTTGGAGAAGAAGTTAAAGAACTTGAAAAGAAAGTTAGTGAATATATAGGAATTAAATATTGTTTGGGTGTTGCTTCAGGAACAGATGCACTTGTTATCTCTTTGAGAGCACTTGCCATAAAGAAAAGAGAGAAAAATTACTGGGAGAAAGACGACCTTATTATAACAACTCCTTTTACATTTACTGCTACTGGAGATGCAATTTTAAGAAGTGGTGCAACTCCTCTTTTTATTGATGTGAATCTGGATACTTTGAACATTGATATTGAAAAAGTTGAAGAAGTTTTAAGTTCTGAATATTCATCAAAAATAGTTGGTATTCTCCCGGTTCATCTTTATGGAAAACCCTGTGAGATTGAAGAAATGAAAAAATTGGCTGAAAAATATAATCTATTTGTGGTAGAAGATTGTGCTCAGAGTTTTGGAGCAGAATACAATGGGAAGAAAACAGGTTCTTTTGGAGATATAAATGCCTTTTCTTTCTTCCCTTCTAAAAATCTTGGTGGCTTTGGTGACGGAGGAATGGTTGGAACAGATGATGAGAAACTTTTTGGAATAAGTGAAATGTTGAGGAAACATGGCGGGAAAGACAAGTATAATGTAAATTATATTGGTTATAATTCACGACTTGATACAATTCAGGCAGGTATTTTACTTGCAAAAATGAAATATCTTAATGAGTTTAATACGAGACGAAGAAAAATATCACAGGTTTATTCTGAAGGATTAAAAAATATTGAATTTATAAAAATTCCTGTTGAAAAAAATTCTGGATTTTCTGTTTACAATCAATATACAATCCGAATAAAAAACGGAAAAAGAGATGAATTAAAAAAATACCTTGAAGAAAATGGAATAAAAACAGCAATTTATTATCCTTTACCTCTTCATAAGATGAAAGTTTTTGAAGGAAGA
>CAZRDZ010000087.1:0-4824 GCA_964599135.1 uncultured bacterium | reverse complement strand
TTCCTATATATGAGACCGTAAGAAAGATTATAGGAGTAATTTTAAATTTTTTTAACACTTCTAATGCAAACCAGAGATTATCAGCAAAACCATCATCAAATGTAATTACTACATTTTTTGATAAAGAATTAGAAATTATTTTAATAGATTCTTCCATAGAGATGAATTTAAAACCTTTAGAAAGCAGATAATTTATTTGTGAACTAAAATTTGCAGGGCTGACTGTTATCGCATCATTTTTATACCAGGGATTTATTCTGTGATAACATAGTATCATAGCAACTTTTTTTCACCCTTTCTATAGAACTTCCTCCAAACGTATATCTCTATTTATATTCTACAATTTTGTTCCTAAATATCTTTTTTATACCATAGATTTACAAAAAAAACAAAAGGAACAATTACTTTTTTTATCCGCTTTTACATTTTTTGTGTTTTTTAAAAAACTCAACAAAACCGTAAGAAGCAATAATAATTAAATATGGTTCAACAGGAATTCTAAATCTGATTGCACTTCTAAAAAGAATGTGTAAAAGAGAATAGAGAAAAATGAAAAGATAAATTAATAAAGGTTTTTTCCACTGTTTTCTAAAAAGGGAATAAAAAAATCCGACAATCCCGAAAAAATACATTGGGAGAGTATACATTATTCCCAGGATGATATGTTTATAACTGTATGCTTTACCGGGACCTGAAATAGTATGAGGATATAACCGCCAAAAATCAAAAAACCTCTTTCTTACAAGAGTGAAATATTTTTTAGGATTTTTTTTAATAAAATTTATTCCCCAAGAGCGAAATGTGGCTCGTAATTCTATTTCATTTAATCCTTTAAGTTCTTTAACATCATATGAATATGAATATCCTCTTACATCAGATAAAGCTGATTCATTATTTGCTGCATAAAATGTCCATATTCCATTGGTAGAAGTTAAAATCCACTTGTGGTAAATGCGATAATTTCTAATAACCCAGGGGCTTAAAGTAAGAATAAATCCAGCGAAAAAAAGAAATATTCTAAAAATGATTTCTTTTTTATTCCTATAATAAAAAAACATCCAAACAGGTAAAATTAAAAGAATTATTATTAATATCTCTCTGCATAGAACTCCTATCCCAAGAAATATTCCTCCAGTTATATAATTAAAAAGAGACTTTCTTTTTATATCTCGAGTAATAAAAAAAAATGGAATAAGTCCTAAAAACAATGTAAGAATTATTGGAGCTACATAACCACTAAAAAAGATAAAAGATGGAGAGATAGCAGTAAATATACTGGCTATTTTTCCTGTATTTTCATCAAATATTCTTTTCCCAATAAAATAGACAAAAATACAACTTACACTCCCTATAAAAGCAAGAAAAATTTTTACGGCAAAATAGTTATTTATCCCGGTGATAGCATAAATAATTGCAATAATTATAGGAAACACAGGAGTTCGCCAACAATAGAAAAAAGTTTGTCCTTCATTACCAATAGGATTTTTCACAACCAATCCTTTACCAATAAGAATATTTTTGGCTATCTCATCCCACCAATCTTTCCATACATTTACAGAATTATTGGTAGTGGAAATATATAGAACTCTTAATATAAAAGCAATTAGAAAAACTTTGATTAAAAATTTTCCAATACTTGAAATTTTACTTTTCTTCATTTTTCCTGAGATCAAATCTACTTTTCAGTATATAAAATAATGTTGTAATTCCATCTTTCCACTTTATTTTTTTCCCCTGGAATGTTCTTCTCGCTGTATAATCAATTGGGTATTCTACAATTTTTATATTTCTTTTAAGTAAATTTATAGTTATCTCAACTTCTATCTCAAATCCATTAGTTTTTAAAGGTAAATTGCAAAAAATATCTGATTTAATCATCTTGTAACAGGTTTCAATATCAGTTAGTTTTTTAAGATAAAGTATATTTATGAGAAATGTAATAAATCTATTTGCAAGGAAACTTACAAAAATAAATTTATTTTTTTTATTTAAAAATCTTGAACCATATAATGCGTAGATGTTTCTATTTTTTTCCATTACTTTTACCATTTTTAAAATATTCATTGGTTCGTATTCCATATCAGCATCCTGAATAATAACTATATCTCCACTTACATATTTCATTCCCTCTCTTATTGCAGAACCTTTGCCTTCATTTTTTTCTTTTAATACAATTTTAATATCTTCTTCGTCCTTATATTTTTCTATTATCTTTCTTGACCCATCAGTGCTTCCATCATCAACGATAATTATCTCTTTCTCAATAGGAATATTTTTGACTTTTTCAATTATTCTGCTGATGGTTCTTTTTTCGTTATATACCGGGATAATAATACTTAATTTCATTTTTTATCCAATTTGTTAAAAATTTATCTTCTTATTCTATAAAAATTCTACACCATAATTCAAAACATAAAAGAACCCATATTCTTGATGTATGGTTTACTTTTCCTTCAATATGTTCTTTCACCATTTTTTGAACTTCTTCCTTTTTGAAAAACCCCCTTTTAAAGAACCTATCACTTAAAAGATTTTCTTTAAGATATTCTCTCAACTTTTCTCTAAACCATTCTCCAACAGGAACTCCAAATCCCATTTTTTTTCTTTTTAAAATTTCTTCTGGTAAAAATCCTTTTAGTTTCTTTTTAAGAATATATTTTGATATTTTCCCCTTTAATTTTAATTCTGGAGGAAAAGAGGCAATTGTTTCTATAAATTTATGGTCTAAAAAAGGACTTCTTCCTTCAAGAGAATTCGCCATTGTCGCTATATCAACTTTAACCATCAAGACCTCTGGAAGATAAAGATGTAAATCAGTATAAAGCATTTTTTCTAATAAATTATCTTCTCTATTCTCTTTCCATAACTTATTAACCATTTCTAAAGGATTGGCATTCTTAAGTTCATTTTTAAACCAGGGAGTATATAATTTCTCTTTCCATTCATCTGAGAAAGAAATTAATCTTCTATAATATGCAAAACTAAAACCAAAGTCGTCTGCTTCTTTAAGCCACTCTGCTACTCTCATAATGAAATTAGTAGGGAATTTTTTATATGTTTTCTCTATCATTCTTTTAAAATGTGAATTCAGTATTCCTATGCTTTTACTAAATCTATAGAGTTTATCCAGTATCATTGTCTGATAATATCTTTCATAACCAGCAAGATTTTCATCACCACCGTCTCCATTTAAAGCAACTTTTACATACTTTGATGTTTCTCTTGCAACATAGTAAGTGGGTATCATAGAGGAATCTCCAAACGGTTCATTGTAATGCCATATAAGTTTTGGCAAAATTTTAAAAACATCTGGTTTTACAACAAATTCATAATGTTCTGTTCTAAATCTCTCAGCAACAAGTTTTGCATATTTCAGTTCACTGTAATTTTCAATATCAAATCCTACAGAAAATGTTTTTACAGGTCTGTCAGAAATTTCACTCATCAATCCGACAATTGTAGAAGAGTCAATCCCACCAGAAAGAAAGGCACCAAGAGGAACATCTGAAATCAATCTTAATTTTGTTGCTTCTTTTAATTTTTCCCACAACAATTCTTCATATTCAGTTTCATCTCTCAACTTTATTTTTTTTGAAAAATCAACATTCCAGTATCTTTCAATTTTCAAATTTCCGTCTTTCCAGATGAGATAATGAGCAGGAGGAAGTTTTTTTATATTTTTAAAAATTGTTTCAGGAGAAGGAATTGCCTGATATGTGAGGTAATTACTCAGTGCTTCAAGGTCAATTTCTTTTTTTATTTCTGGATATAGAAGAAGCGACTTAATTTCAGATGAAAAAATTATATCTTTTCCAATTATACTATAAACAAGTGGTTTCTGTCCCAGTCGGTCTCTTGCCATAAATAATATTTTTTCTTTATCATCCCAGAGAGCAAAAGCAAACATTCCTCTTAAGTCATTTACACACTTTTCTTTTTTTTCCTCATACAGATGGATTATTACTTCGTTGTCAGAGTTTGTTTTAAACTGGTGTCCTTTTTTTTCAAGGTTTTCCCGTAATTCTTTAAAATTGTATATCTCTCCATTGCATATTAAAACAATTTTTTTATCCTCATTGAAAAGTGGCTGTTTCCCTGTTTTCAGGTCAATTATACTCAATCTTCTGTGTCCCAGACCGATATTCTTTTCAAAAAAATACCCTTCTTCATCAGGTCCTCTGTAATTCATAAGACGAACCATTTCAAACAATAACTTCTCATCTACTTTTCCATCACTTTTAATTATTCCACATATTGCACACATTTTATATAAATAATAAGTCAAAAAAAGTTAGGAAAATAATTACTGAATTTTGAAATTTAATTTTCTTTTTAAGATTTCTATTTATTACAAATGCTTTCTTTGGAGTGTATTGTTTTATAAAGTTTTTTAATGACTTCTCTATAACTGGGAGATTATAACTTTTAAATTTAGCTTCCACAGGAACCAATTCCATACCTAAATCTATGACAAAATCAACTTCTGCTCCATCCTTTGTTCTCCAGAAATAGATTTTTTTGTCTTTAAATTTTTCTCTCAAAATATTAAAAATAAGGTTTTGAAACAAGAAACCAACCTGATTTTCATCATATATGTTTCCAAATAAATTTAAAAGATAATTCCTTAATCCTGAATCATAAAAATAAACAACAGGGGATTTAGTAATTTCTTTTTTAATATTTCGGAAATAAGGTGTAAGTCTTTTAAATATGAATGTTTTTTCAAGGTACCATAAGTATTCTTTTAAGGTCTGGAATGATATTCCAATAGTATTTGATAATTCAGAATAGTTAATTAATTTACCAATACGAGAAGCAAGAATT
>CAZRDZ010000086.1:0-4953 GCA_964599135.1 uncultured bacterium | reverse complement strand
TATTTTAAGTTAATCGGAAAAATTCACCAATACCTTTTTTCATTAATTTTGATGATATAAAAATTGAAACTGTTATTATAATCATACCTATTACTCCAAGAGCACACGCAACATAAGGACCGTCAGTTATTCTTCCTGCCAGTATATATATAACTTTAGCCACAGGATAAAACTTTTCTCTTACAGCAAGTATTAAACTGCTACTTACTTCCATAAAAGAAAAAGCAAAAACAAAAACACATCCAGCAAAAAGCCCTGGACTTACCATAGGGATTGTAATCTTTCTAAAAGTTGTACTACTTGTTGCTCCGAGAGAATAAGATGCCATCTCTATATCACTACTTATCATCTGAAATGATGAGAATGTTGACCTTACTATAAATGGCAATCTTCTTATACTGTAACTTATTGCAAGAAGTGGAAAAGGATTGTTTCTCGGGTCAAGAATTGTGTTTGAAAAAGAGGTAAAATACCCAAAGGCAATTATAATACCAGGGATAACTACAGGTAACATAACGAGTAAATCAAGTAATTGTTTCCCTTTGAAATTTTCTCTTGCAAGAAAATACCCGATAGAAAAACCCAAAATAACATCAATTAGTGAAGCAGCAGAACTTAAAAATAAACTATTAAAAATCCCTGTTTTTGTAAGATGATGAGTAAAGACAGTTTTATAAAATTCAGTTGTATATTCTGATGGAAAAACTGTAAAAAACCATTTTTTAGAAAAAGAACTTAAAATTATTCCTATATGAGGAATTAAACTAAAAATAAGTAGAAAGAATGTCAGGAGTAAAAATATTTTTCCTTTTCTATCAAGTTTTTTCTCTTCTCCTATCCTTTTTGTTCTTCCAGTTATGTATGGTGTTTTTTCTATATATTCTTTTGTGAGAACAAAGAGAATAAGGGTTATCAAAGTTATTATTAAAACAAGAGCATACCCAACTGGATTTGTGTTTATATCTTTTATATGGTTGAAAATCTGGACTGAAATAATGTTTGGATAATCAAAAACAAGAGGAGTTCCAAGGTCAGTTATTGACCATATAAATATAATTGAAGCAGCGGCAAAATATCCAGGAAGAAGTAAAGGAAATGTAATTTTCCTGAATGTTTGCCAGAATGTTGCTCCAAGATTAAATGATGCTTCCTCACATTCTATATCAAAATTATTTAAAGCAGCAGATATATTCAGAAACATTATCGGGTAAAGATGGAGTGATTGTAAAAGGACAATTCCTGCAAATCCAGAGCCAATCCAGGAAACTGGATTTTTCAACATCCCAAGTTTTATTAAAATTAAATTTAAACTCCCAAATCTTGAAAGAATCTGTCTAACTCCGATTGCTCCAACAAAAGGACTTGCGATAAGGGGAAGGAAAAAAGCAACTTTTAAAATTTCTCTTCCTTTGAATTTATATCTATAAAAGAAAAAAGCAAGGGAAATTCCAATTAAACTTGTAAGAAATACAACTATTATTCCAAGAGAAAAACTTTTTATTAAAGAAGTTCGTAAAATGTAATTTCCTGCTGCTGCCTTAATTATCTCAATTGTGAATTTATTATCTACAATAAAACTCTGGGATACAACATAAAAAAGAGGATAAACTAAAAAGGTAATCAAAATTAAAAAACAGAGAATATAGATAGACCTTTTCATTTTTCAAAAACCATAAAATTTTTTATTGAGAAAGAAATTTTTTCTCCATTATTTAGACACAATATTTTCTCAACAGGGACGCTTATAATAAAATTATTCCCTTTTTTTGTTAAAACATTGAGTTTTGCCATTTCTCCAAGATATTCAATATCAGAGATTATTCCTTCAATTCTGTTAAAATTTCCTGAAAAAGAGATATTTTCAGGTCTGAAGCCAAGAGCAACTTTTTCTCCTGTATTTTTTCCTGAATAATCTGAAGCAACAAAATTTCCTTCATCTGTTTCAACAATAATTTCTTTGGCCTTTTTTTCTCTAACTTTTCCATACATAAAATTTATTTCCCCTATAAATGAAGCCACTTTTTTACTGGCGGGTTTTAGATATATATTTAAAGGTGACTCTATTTGAATTATTTCTCCTTCTGACATTACAGCAATTCTTGATGAAAGGGACATTGCTTCTTTCTGGTCATGAGTAACATAAATCATTGTTATTCCTGTCTCTTTTTGAATTCTTTTTATTTCTCTTCTCAAACTTTCCCTTAATTTTGTATCAAGATTGCTTAATGGTTCATCAAGAAGTAAGACCTTTGGTTCAATTACAAGCGCTCTTGCAAGAGCAACTCTTTGCTGTTGTCCTCCTGAAATCTGATGAGGATACAGATTTTTTACATTTTCAAGTTTTGTTATTCCGATTATCTTTTCAACTTTTTTATTCACAATCTCTTTTTCTAATTTTCTTATCAAAAGTCCATAAGCAATATTCTGCCAGACAGTCATATGGGGCCAGAGAGCATAATTCTGGAATACCATTCCTATTTTCCTTTTGCTTGGATGCAAATCAGTTATATCTTTGTTTTCAAGAATTACTTTTCCCTTATCAGGATTTATAAAACCTGCAATTATTCTCAACAGCGTTGTCTTTCCACAACCTGATGGACCGAGAATAAAAAATATTTCTCCTTTTTTTACAGAAAAATTTATATTTTTTAAGACATTATTCTGCCCAAAACTTTTTGAAATATTTTTAATCAGGAGTATTTCATTCATAGTTATATATCCTTTTTTCTTTAATAATACCCTTATATTTTTCAATTGAAAAATTCAACCATTCATTTATGTATCTATTTCTAAAAACAGAATTGCTCCAGTTTCTCCACAGTAATTTCTGTTCTTTTTCTTCAACAGGTATTTCAAAAAATCTCCTTTTAAGATGAACATTTTCAGTATCTTTTACAATTTTCCATGCTTTTTTCAGATATGGATGGCAGTCAACTGCAAAACAACCAATCATATCATTCAGAACATTCCATCTTTTTGTTGCAAGTATGAAATTATATTTTATTGTTTTTCCAATTTTATAGGGATTTATACTTTTAAATTTAATATCAGGATTTTTATAAACTTCCGGAAGTATGCTAAATCTGTTAAGAGAGTATTTATCAGGTCCATATTTTGCTCCCTTTTTTAACATCCAGATAAGTTGCCCCTGATAGGAAAGAAGGAAATTTATAAATTTCTTTGCTGTTTCAATATGGGGAGCACCTTTTAAAATCCCAATTGCATCAGGGTTTATAACAGTCAAGTTTTCAGGTAAGATAAATCCCATATTTTCTTCTCCGTTCATCTCAATCTGTGCAAGAGCGTAAGAATCAATACACAACGAAACAGCCACTTCTCCAATTGTTGTATCTTTTGCAACCTGTGAGGCAGAAGAAGAAAATGTTTTTGTATTTCCAGAAAGAGAAAGTATTATTTCCCATCCTTTTTTCCATCCATACGCTTGTAAAATTATCTCATACATCATATGCATACTTCCACTGTGTCTTGGGTCAGCAGCACCAACAAGAGAAAAATATTCCTTTTTCCCGAGGTCTTCCCATGTTTCTGCAACAGGCAGTGAAAAATAATTAAGAACTTTTTTATTATATAAAATCCCGAAGCCACTTAAAACAACCCCATACCAGTAATAACTTCTATCATAATTTGGAATACCTGCACACTTTTTAGGTATCTTTTTTAGAATTCTGTAAGGAACTCTGTATCTTTTAAGATATCCAAGTTTTTTTAATCTTATATAAGGACTTACCCCTCCTCCAAAAAAAAGGTCAATTCCAATTCCTTCAGGATTTTTTTTGTAAAGTGATTCAACAAATTTAAGGTCATCAGAAGTTCCCCCCTGGTCAATCCACTCAATTTCAACTTTTTCTCCATATTTTTTTAAATACCATTTTTTAAATGCATTTGAAATTTCAATTTTAACACCTTCCCAGTGAGGAGAAATAATTACAAGTTTTTCCGCAGCAGGCAAATAAAAGCAAAAGAAAATAATAAACAATATAAAAACTTTAAATTTCATAGAATTTATTATAGCAAAAGTTAATTAAATATAAATATTCTATTTTCTACTATACTTTTAAAAAGGGTTCTGTTTAAACATATTTTTTCCCTTTTTAACATAATTTTTAACTACCCCGATACCTTCTATTTCTACTTCAACAATATCTCCATCTCTTAAAAAAACAGGAGGATTTTTTGCAAATCCAACACCTGAAGGAGTTCCTGTCATAATAACAGTTCCCGGGAGTAAAGTGAATTGTTTTGATAAATAACTGACTATTCTGTAAGGGTTAAATATCATATAAGAAGTATTTGAATTTTGCATAACTTTTCCATTCACTCTTGATTGAATTTTCAAATTTTCTGGATTTAGTTGTGTTTCTATCCAGGGACCGAGAGGACAGAATGTATCAAATGATTTACCTCTTGCCCATTGCTTATCTCTTTTCAATTGACAATCCCTTGCACTGACATCATTTCCACAGGTATATCCAAAAATATAATCTTTTGCCTCACTTTCTGATACATTTTTTGCTTTTTTACCTATTACTATACATAACTCCGCTTCATAATCTACCTCATCTGGTGCAACTTCTGGTAAAATTATTGAGGATAAATGTGCAGTTATTGAACTTGTTGCTTTTAAGAATATAACAGGTTCTTCTGGTAATTCCATCTTACTTTCTTCTGCATGGTCTTTATAATTAAGCCCAAGTGCTATAATATTAGGAGGAAAAACAGGAGGTAGAAATTCAATATCATCTAAATTAAACTTTTCTCCTGTCTTTTCAAAATTTTGTTCAAATGGTTGCCATCTTATAACAGAAACCATACCATCTTCATAAATTCCATAACTTTCTTTTCCAGCCATCAAAAATTTTATTATTTTCATTTTAACTCCTGTGAAAGAACCTTACTCCCACTCAATTGTTCCAGGCGGTTTTGAAGTTATAT
>CAZRDZ010000085.1:0-5041 GCA_964599135.1 uncultured bacterium | reverse complement strand
ATAAAAAAATCTGTTGATTATCCTGATTTTGCTTCAAAAGTTGCTGAAGGGATAATGAAGAAAGAAATTGAAAAGGGGATTTTAATATGTGGAACGGGAATAGGAATGAGTATTGCAGCAAACAAATTTAAAGGAATAAGAGCAGCAAGGTGCTGTTCAATTTATGATGCAGTTCTTGCAAGACAGCATAATGACGCAAATATATTGACACTGGGAGGAAGATTAACAGGAAATAATCTCGCATTAGAAATATGTAAAACATTCCTTGAGACACCTTTTTTGAAAGGTCGCCATTTAAGAAGAGTAAATAAAATTAAAAAGATTGAAAAGTAATGAAGATTTTCTCCAGAAATTTAGATTATGTTGACCCTGAAAAAGTTTTTTTAAGTTTCAAAAATAAAAAATTCTTTTTCTGGCTTGACACTACTTTAACCTCTTATGGTAGATACTCAATAATTGGTTTTCATCCCTTTCTTATTTTCAAAAGTAAAAAAGATAAAATTACAATAGAAACTTTTAATTCAAAAAGAAAATATTCAGGAAATCCATTTGATTATTTAAAAGAGATACTTGAAAAATATAAAGTAAATTCAAGTTCATTTTTTATCCCAGGAGCAGCAGGATACCTATGTTATGATACTGGATGGTATATTGAACAACTCCCGGATTTAAAACCCGATTCTCTTAAAATACCTGATATATTCTTTTGCTTTTATGAATTTTTTCTAATATTTGACATTAAACAGAAAAAACTTAATCTTGCTGGAATAAACATCTATGAGAAAGAAAAAATTTTTAAAAAAAAGATGGATTTAATAACAGATGAAATAAAAAAAAATATCAATAAAAAAAAGAAGAAAGAAGAAATTGAAATTAAAAAGTTCTCTTCAAATATAAAATTTTCTGAATATGTAAAATCAATTGAAAAAATAAAGGACTACATAAAAAATGGAGATGTTTACCAGATAAATTTTTCTTACAGATTTCAGGCAGATGGTATTTTTCCCTCTTCTGAAATATACTCTAAAATAAGGAAAATAAACCCTGCTCCTTATTCTGCCTATTTTAATTTTGGGGACTTTGAAATTTTATCTAATTCTCCTGAACTTTTTATAAAGAAATATAAAAAGAGAGTAATAACAAAGCCAATGAAGGGAACAGGTGATAGAGGAAGAGATAGAAAAGAAGATAAAGAAAACTATCTTAAACTTTTGAGAAGTGAAAAAGACAGAGCAGAACTTATTATGATTGTTGACCTTGAAAGAAACGACCTGGGGAAAATATGTGAATATGGGAGTGTAAAAGTGAAAAAACTTGTGGAGATTGAAAAATACAGAACAGTTTTTCAGACAACTTCAACAATTGAGGGTATTTTGAAAGATGGCATTTCTCCTGTTGAAATAATAAAAGCAATATTTCCTGGTGGCTCAATTACAGGCGCTCCCAAGAAAAGAGCGATGGAAATAATTGAAGAACTTGAACCTGAAAAAAGGTCCTTTTATACAGGTTGTCTGGGATATATTGGATTTAACCAGAATATGCTTTTCAACATTTTGATAAGAACCCTTCTTATTAAAAAAAATAAACTTTATTATCCTGTTGGAGGAGGGATTGTATGGGATAGTAAACCAGAAAAAGAATATGAAGAAACAATAACAAAAGCAAAAAATTTATTGATAACACTTGGAATAGAAAATGAGAGAAATTTATTTACATAATGGAAAGATTAAAAAAGCAAGTGAAATCAATTTATTAATTTTAAAAAGAGGTTTTCTATTTGGAGATGGGATATTTGAAACATTAATTTCAAAAAATTACAAAATTTTCAGGTTTTCAGACCATTATAAAAGATTGAAAAAAGGGGCAAAAATATGTAATTTTGAGGTGCCTGAAAAAGATAGAATTGAAAAATTGATTTTGAGAAATTTAGAAAGAAAAAAAATAAAAAATGGATATATAAGAATTAATGTATGGAGAAAGAAAGGGGAAAGAAGCATGCCAGAAGGAAAAGAAGTTAATACTCTGATTATTATAAAAAATTATAAGCCCTACCCTTCTTATCTTTATCAAAATGGAATGAAATGTATTATAAGTAAAAAGATTTTTAAAAATGAAAAATCCCTTCTTTACAAAATAAAATCTTTCAATTTCCTGGAAAATATCCTTGGAAAAATTGAAGCAAAAGAAAATGACTGTCAGGATGTAATTTTCCTTAACACAAAAGGGTTTCTTACTGAGGGGACTGTTTCAAACTTATTTTTTGTTAAGGAAGATAAAATTTATACTCCTTCTGTTGAATGTGGAATTCTCTCCGGGATAACAAGAAAAATTGTGATTCAAGTATGCAGAAAAAATAGAATAGAGATAAAAGAAGGAAAGTTCAAACCAGAATTTTTAAAGGAGTGTGATGAAGTTTTTATGACGAACACTCTTATGGGAATAATGCCTGTGGAAAGTATTGAAAATTTTTTCAAAAAGAAAAAAGCAGAAATGGTAGAATTTATAAAAGATGGATATTTGAAAATTTTAAAGGAGGAAACTTATGAATGAAATTATGGGGATTCTTGAAAAAACAGGAGCAGTTTTAAAAGGACATTTTCTTCTTTCTTCAGGACTCCATTCAGATACTTATTTCCAGATGGCTCTTGTTTTTCAATATCCTGAATATGGAAAGATAGTTTGTCAGCAACTTGCAGAAAATTTCAAAAGAGAAAAAATAGATGTTGTTATAGGACCTGCAATTGGAGGAATAATAGTTTCATATCAACTCGCAGAAATTTTAGGAGCAAAAAGTATTTTCGCAGAAAGAGAAAATGGGAAAATGAAACTCAGGCGCGGTTTTAAAATAGAAAAAGGAGAAAAAGTTCTTATATGTGAAGATGTTATAACAACAGGGGGTTCTGTAAAAGAAGTAATTACAATGGTTGAAAAGGAAGGGGGAGAAATAGTTGGAATTGGATGCATAGTTGAAAGAGGAATGGTTGAATTTAAATATCCATTAAAAGCACTTATAAAAGTTGAAGTTAAAAATTACGAGCCCTTTAATTGTCCTCTCTGCCAGAAAAAAATCCCTCTGGTAAAACCAGGAAGCAGAAAAAAGATGTAAGTTATAATCCAAGTTTTCTCAACTGATACTCATTCAAACCTAAATAATGACCAATTTCGTGAAAAAGAACTTTTTCTATCCTTTTTATAAGTTGTTCTTCTGTTTCACATCCTTTTTCTATATTTCTTTTGTAAAGGATAATTCTGTCAGGCAAAACCAATGAATACCCTGGATTTTTTCTTTTTGGAAATGGGATACCATGGTAAAGACCCAGAATAGAATAAGAAGGTGCTTTTTCCTCAACAAAAAATTCTATATTTTCAAGTTTCCTTTTTATTTCCTCTGGTAAATTATTCAATTTTTTATAAACTATTTCTTCAAATTTTTCTTTTGAAATGTTCATATTTAATATTATAATTATAGGAATGGAAAAAACAATTAAATTCGCTATTCAATTTGAGAAGTTATCTGATATTGAAAGCATTGAAAAAAAATTAAAAGAGGCAGATTTCAAATATATATGGGGATTTACAGGTTCTTTAGGACTCTTTAAGGAAAAGGAGAGAAATAAATATATAAAATTTTTGAAAGAGAACAATCTTATAATAGAACAGGTCCATTCTTTATTTAGTTCTGAATATGATTTAAGTCATTTAGAAGATTCAAAAAGAGATATATTCATTGAAGGAGTGAAAAAAGAAATTGAAAAATTGAAAGAACTGGATGTTAGAAATTATGTAATACATTGTTCTGGTCTTGTTGAAGGTGATAGAAAAGAAAGAATAAAAAACTTTATGGATTCTCTTGAGAGAATTTTACTGGTAGCTGAAAAGGTAAAGATGAAAATTGCCATAGAAAATATTGCCTTTAAACAGAAAGTTATAGGAACAGCAGAAGAAATAAATAAAATAATAAATGCGTTTAATTCTGAATATCTTGGTGTCTGTTTTGATACTGGACATGCAAATTTATCAGAAAATCCGAAAAAAGAATTTCATCTTCTTAAAGACAAAATATTTACATTTCATATACATGATAATGATGGAATGAGAGACCTTCATCTTCCACCACCTTTTGGGACATTTGACTGGAAATGGTTTATTAAAAATCTTAAAGATATCAAACAGAATATTTTGCCTCTTGAATGTATAATTCCAGACCAACTCGGATTGAAAAAAACACTAAAAATATGTGATGACTTATTTAATAAGGGAAAAAAAGAATTCAAAATTGGGAACAGGATAATTAAAATTTTATAAAAGAGGAGGAAGTATGATTATAATTGGAGAAAGAATAAATGCGACAAGAGAAAAGATAAAAGAAGCGATTGAGAAAAAGGACAGAAATTTTATAAAAAAAGAAATAAGAAAACAGATTGAAAATGGAGCAGATTATATTGATATCAATGCAGGAACAGGCAAGGGAAAAGAAAGGGAAAAAGAGGATATTAAATGGCTTATTGAAATTGCAAAAGAAGAAGGAATTTCAAAAATCTGTATAGACAGTTCTGACCCTGATGTAATTGAATTTGGAATGAACTTTGTAAATCCAGAAAATGCCATTATAAACTCTATAAATGGAGAAAAAGAAAAAAAAGAAAAACTTTTAAAAGTTATAAAGAAATATCCCGAAGCAAAAATAATATTACTAACAATGGATGATAAAGGAATACCACCTGATACAAAAACAAGAATTGAAATAGCAGAAAAAATAATTGATGAAATTTCCCTTTGTGGGATAAAAAAAGAAAATATTTTTGTTGATTGTCTTGTTGAACCTGTGAGTGTTAATATAGAAAACGCAAAAAAATTTATCAATTGCCTTAAAGAAATAAAAACAAAGTTTCCAGAAGTTAGAACAACCTGTGGATTATCAAATATATCTTTTGGACTTCCTGGAAGGAAAATAATAAATAAATACTTCCTTGCTTTATGTATCTATGAAGGACTTGATTCAGCAATAATTGACCCCACAATTTCTGACATAAGAGAATGT
>CAZRDZ010000084.1:0-5074 GCA_964599135.1 uncultured bacterium | reverse complement strand
ATATTTTTTCAATTTCAATTTTATTTACAGGGAAAACAACAATTTTCCCCTTTCCGCCTGTTTTAAAACTTGTATACGGGCTTAAAGGAAAATTCTCCTTTGCTCTTTCTCCAATGTCTTTCTTTAATTCATTTGATATGTTCATTTATAACTCACTTTTTTTAAATAAAGACCATGCGAAGGGACAGTTGGAGGAGCAATTTTTCTATCTTTTGCTTCAATAATTTTTTCAACATCAGAAGAAGAAATTTTCCCTATCCCGACATAAATTAAAGTCCCTACAATATTCCTTACCATTTTATAAAGAAACCCATTTCCTTCTATTTCAATCTCAATTAGATTTATTGACTTATCAAGGAAGAATAACTTTTTTTTAATTTCAAGTTTAAAAATTTCTCTCACAGTATTCTTAACTTTACTTCCTGCTGCCATAAAAGAGGAAAAGTCGTGTTTGCCAAGAATATATTTTTTCCCTTCTGTCATTTTTTTTATATCAATTTCTCTTTCATAAAAGAATGCATAGTTTTTTAGAAATGGAGATTTTGAAAGAGATATCAGGTAAATATATGTTTTCCTTTTTGCATCATATCTTGAGTGGAAACTTAAAGAGACATCTTCAACTTTCTTCACATAAATTTCAGGTGCAAGAAATGAATTTATTGCTTTTTTAAAATTTTCACAGGGTATCTTTGAACTTGTTTTGAAATTACCTACATAATTTATTGCATGGACTCCACTATCAGTTCTCCCACACCCGATTATTTTTATTTTTTCCTGTGTTATTTTTTTTAGTGCTTTTTCTATAGTTTCCTGAACACTTCTTTTGTTTTTCTGTTTCTGCCAGCCAGAAAAATTACTTCCATCAAAGGAAAAAGTTAATTTAATGTTTCTTCTCATTATGCAACCATCTCAACTTTTCTTTCTGAAACAAATATTATTTTTCTCGGGCACTCACTTACGCATTTCTCACAATTATCACATTTATCATAGTCAATAACAGCAAGGTTGTTTTCAAGTTTTATCGCTTCCTGAGGGCATACTTTAACACATTTTCCACATCCAATACACCCACTTTTACATATCTTTATAACTTTACCTCCTTTATCATGAGAAGAACAGGCAATATAAACTTTTTTATCAAAAGGAACAAGATGAATAATATTCTGAGGGCATATCTCAACACATTTTCCACATCCAACACAGATATTTTCATCTATTTCAGGGATACCTTTTTCTCCCATTTTTATTGCCTTGACAGGACAGACCTCAATACAATCACCAAAACCGATACATCCATAAGCACACTCATAGTTTGTTGTAAAAAATGATTTAACCGCTGAACAACTTTTTATAGTGTTATATTCTATTTTTCTTTTTGCATTTATTCCTCCGAAGCAAAACACTCTTGCAACTTTTCTTTCTTTTTCTCCACCTTCAATCCCAAGTAAAGAACATATTTTTTTCAAATTTTCAGGAGTTATCATTGCACATTTCTCAGGTGGAACCTTTCCTTCTGAAAGTGCCTCTGCGAAACCACTACAACCAGCAAAACCACAGGCACCACAATTTGCATGAGGAAGCAGTTGATATATTTGTGAAACAAGAGGATTTTCTTCCACATGGAATTTTACAAAAAAATAAGTTAAAAAAGAAGCAAATACAATTCCTAACCCTGCAACAACAAGAACTGAAATCCACATCTTTTATCTCCTTTTTTCGTAGATATTATTTTACCAGATTAAATTAAATTGATAAAATATTGAAAAAAGAGAGAAAAAATTACATATTATTGTAAATACAACGGAAAGAAAATATAATATAGAAAATGGGAAAGAAAATTTATTTATCGCCATATACATTGAATATTTATAGAGAATGTCCGAGATGTTTTTATCTCCATGTGCATTATAATATTCAAAGGCCGAGAGGACCAATGCCTTCCATTGCTTCAGGTCTTGATAGTATTATTAAAAAATATTTCAATTTTTACAGAAATTTAGGACAACTTCCTCCTTTTCTTGAAAATAAAATTCAGGGTAAATTAATAGAGAAACTGGAAAAAACATACTATTATGATATTAATAGAAAATACTGTATTTTTGGGCGACTTGATGAAGCAATTGCTCTTGATGATGGGACTTTTGTCCCTCTTGACCATAAAACAAGAGCATCTGCTCCAACAGAAGTTCACGAGGCATACCAGTTGCAGATGAGTGTTTATACACTTCTTTTAAGAGAAAATGATATAAAGGTAAGCAATTTTGCTTATCTTGTTTATTACTTCCCGGAAGAGAGTAAAATCCATAATGGAATATCTTTTGGTTTCAAAGTTGAAAAAGTTGAAACAGACCCTGATGGAATAAAAAAATATATAGAAGAGGCAATTAAGTGTCTTGAAAGTGATAAATTACCTCCGAGTGGAGAAAAATGTGAATACTGTAAGTGGGTAAATCAGGTGAGGGAGTATTATTTCGCTGGTGGAATCTCTCCTGTTGAGAAAAAGGAAATTGAGGAAAAGAGAGAAAAGAAAGCAGAAGGAGATAAAGATAAAGCAGAAATAGAAGATAACTTTAAAAAGGGGATGCTCTTTTAACTACTTTGGTTTCAAAGTTCGCTTAAAGGAATAAATAACAAGAAAAATTATAGTAAGCCAGGAAAAAATCATAAAAATCCATCCACTAACTCTCAATTTTTTCTCCTTTTTTCTTCCATGCTATCTTAACCAGAATACAGAAAGTTGCAAATAAAGCAAGAAGTATAAATCGTGTAAATAATATAAATGGAATATTACTTTTCTCTACATTTTTTAATAAAAGAACAGGTATGGCGCGTTGAAAAGTCCAGAAACCGAGAATAAAAAGAAGGAAAGCAGGAGTTATAAATTTTATTATGAATTTGTAAATCCTGGGTAAAGTTATATCAGAACCAGAATGCATTTCTTCCCATGCATTATCCATTCCAAAAACCCATACGAAAAGAATTGTCTCAACTGTTGCAAAGAGAACAAGAGCAAAAGTTCCTGCCCAGAAATCAAGTTCATCAACAAATCCCTTACTCAAAAGAAAAACAGAAAAATTAGATAAAATAAAAGTTATTGAGCCAAAAATAATTACTGACTTTTTCCTTGATATATTAAATTCATCCTGCAGGAACGCAATTGCAGGTTGTGCAAGTGAAATTGATGATGTTATTCCTGCAAGAAATAAAAGAAAAAACCAGATAAAACCAAAAAATCTACCAGCGGGGAAAGTTTTAAGTATAAGAGGCATAGTAACGAAACCAAGATTGAAAGCCCCCTGGGTTGCTATTTTCCCCATCCCTGCCGGGCCAAAAAACATAAAAGCAGCAGGGATAATTATACTTCCTCCCAGAATAACTTCAGCAAACTCATTTGTACTTGCCGATGTTAAACCTGAAAGCAGAACATCTTCTTCTTTTTTTAGATAACTTGCATATGTCAGAATAACACCAATTCCAACACTTAAAGAAAAAAATATTTGTCCTGCTGCAGCAAGCCATACCTTTGCATCTTTCAAAGCAGTGAAATCAGGATTCCATAAAAAACCAAGTCCACCAATAACTGTCCATTCAGGATTTACAGGTGATTTTAAAGTTAAAACTCTTATCATAATTACAAAAGATAGAAAAAATAAAGTTGGCATTGCAATCTTACATACTCTTTCAATACCTCTTCTTATCCCGAAAATTACAACAACTAAATTAAGAAAAAAAGTTATAAGAAAGAATAAATAAGCAGGAAGTATGCTGGAGAAATACTGGTTTTTCACAACTCCCTGATACCCTCTTAAAAAATCAACCATACCTTTCTGTGTTGAAATGCTTAAATACTTCCCTGTAATTGAAAAAACAGTATATCCAAGAAGCCAGGATTCAATATAAGTGTAATATATGAAAATTACAATTGGACCAAAAATACCAATTACTCCAAAATATTTTATAAACCTGTTTTTTTTCCATAGAGAATGAAAAATTCCTGGAGCAGTTCCATGCCCAAATCCACCCCCATACCTTCCAATTGTCCATTCAATCCACATCAGAGGAAGACCAAGCAGAAATAGAGAAATAAAATAGGGTATCATAAAAGCACCACCACCATTTTTTACTGCCTGAACAGGAAATCTTAAGAAATTACCAAGACCAACAGCACTTCCTGCAACAGCCAGAATTACTCCAAGTTTACTACCCCATTTTTCTCTTTCCTGTTTCATTTAAAAAGTCCTTTTAGAAATTCAAAGGATTTCTCATATCCAATATTTTTATCTTCTCCTTCATATTCAACACACCAGACACCTTTATAACCATTTTCTTTTAAAATATTTATCACTTCTGTAATAGGTATTTCACCCTGCCCAAGAACTTTCCCTTTATAATTTTCTCTTGAACCAGTTCCATCCTTAAGATGTGTATGGAATACATAAGGAGAAATTGCTTTGTATATTTCTATTAACTTTTCTACAGGATAACCATACCATCTGTAATTCATAGTATCAAGGTTTGCTCCAAGATGTTTTGACTTTATTTCTTCAAAAATTTCAAGTTGTAAGAGATAATCATTTGTCACTGTTCCATGATTATCAAGGGCAAGATAAACATTCTTTTTTTCTGCTATTTCAACAACTTTTTTTATTCCTTCCATAATCAATTTTTTATAATCTTTTTCTTCAACTCCTTCTTTCGGCCAGCCCCCATCTATTCTTAACTGATTAAATCCAAGTTCTTTAATAATATCACACATTTTATCAACAAGTTTAACCTGATTTTCAAATTCTTCTTCTGTCTTCTGTAAAAAATCATTTCCACAACTTATCTGGCTTATTTTTATTCTGTATTTATCCAGAAGTTTTTTCACTTCATCTACTTTAATCTTTTCATCCCAAACATCTTTCCTCTGAAGTTCCGCATAATAGACATCATTTTTACTGCACCAGGAGAAAAATTCTTCAAGATTATTATCTGCCGTGTTGTAATGAATTACTCCAATTTTCTCTTCCATTTTATTCCCTCCCTATCTTTTAAATTTTATTTTTTTTGATGCCATTGTCAAAAATAATTT
>CAZRDZ010000083.1:3187-5175 GCA_964599135.1 uncultured bacterium | reverse complement strand
TGTGGAGGACGGTCCTCCACAGAAAGTTAATCAAGACCTATTGCCTTTCTCAAAATCAAAATAACATCACTTATATTAACAATTCCATCATTGTTCATATCTGCTAAATCAATATTCACAGGGTCAAGTCCTATTGCCTGCCTTAAACACAAAATAACATCTGAAATATCTATTTTTTCATCCCCGTTTATATCTCCCTTTTGGGATGAAGAAGGATTGTAAAAAACTCCATATACTTTATAAGATGAACCTTCCTTTGATTTCCATAAAACTAAAAGATTATCATCTGTGTTTCCCTCAACTGCAATAGGAGTGTATTTTAATCCAGTGTAAGGAGTTAAAAGATAATCTTCTTCAAATTCAGAACCATTTTCTCCTATTTTCTGAGCATAAATATAAAGACTATCAATGTCGTATTCTCCATTTTCATCACTCCTATCACCCCAGAAAGCATAGGTATTTCCACTTGAGGTTGTAGCAACATTTCCACCACAATGTTCGTCTAATTCAGTTTTTGAAATATAAAATGGTTCTCCAGAAGGTGTTCCATCGGAATTTATAACTCTTCCCAGAATACGACACTGAGTAGAGATATAATATACTACGAAATATTTTTTTGTTTTCTGGTTATATGTAAGTTTACAATTACCAATGTAAAAAGAAGAAGAAGCAAGTTCCTTCTCATCCTCAAGGATTCCATCATTTTTCAATATTCTTCCCCAAATATACTTACTGCTTCCATAAGTATAAGATACAAGAAATTCCTGATTGTCTGGATTGAAAGCAATTGAACAATTATATGGCCACCCTGATTTTTCACCAATATCAAAAATTTCAGTTTGCGGTTGTCCATCTTTGTTTAAAACAATTCCTTTCCACTTTCCACCATATTTGTCTTCACTTGCTACAACTAAAAAATTTCCGTTTTGAGGATTTACTTCAACATCAGGATATTTGCAATTCTCATCCATAATTACAAAAGCATCACCTGCTTGATGTGTTTCTCCATCTATAAAAATCCCATAAAGTTTATAATCAGGGTATTCTCCACCCTTAAATACAATAAGGTATTTATTATTCACAGGATTATAAGCAACATCTAATCTACCCACCGTGTCGTTTTCATAAATTGTCATTTTATCTCCATCTTTATAACCATTATCATCAAAAAATTGACAGTAGATATATGATGAAGTATGACCAACTATTGATTCTCTGGTAACCACTAAATAACTATTCCCTTTTGCAACTGCAGGATATTCACCAATATCAAATATTTCCATCCCGGTATCAATTTGAATAAATAATCTGAATTGCTTTTGAGCAGTTGAAACCCCATCTGAAGCAGAAACTGTAAAATTAAAAGTTCCAAGTTCTGCTGGAATTCCTGAAATTATACCTGTTGTTGAATTTAATGAGAGACCTTCAGGTAAATTCCCTTCAACTATTTGCCAGGTAAATCTTTCCCCATTACCTCCAACTGCTCCAATTCTTAAATTATATTGTTCTTCAAGAGCACCCTGTGGTAAATCTTTGTCAGTTGTTATTGTAAGAGGAAAAGAAGGGTCTAATGTGCCATTTTTATATATTTTCTGAGCATAAATATTATTGTTTGAAAAAACTACTACTACTCCATCATCTACATCAACTACTTCATAATCATCCTGAACGCCCGAATTGTATACTTCAACTCCTCCTTCTGACCACCATCCAATTCCATCATCTCCTATTCTCTGAGCAAGAATTTTATCGTTTGTCCAGAATATATAATAAGTTCCATCTGAATTTCTAATTATTCTTGGATTTTTTCCTGCACCTATTAATACTCCATTTTCTTCCCATAAGAGTTCACCATTTTCATTTATATGTTGAGCATAAATATGATTACCGTTTCTTTTATCTTCCCATACAATTACTGCACCGCCTGAACCATCTGAAACTGCCTGTAAATTAAATTGAGAATCTTCTGCATTACACACAGTAATACC
>CAZRDZ010000083.1:0-3087 GCA_964599135.1 uncultured bacterium | reverse complement strand
CGCCAACCATAATATAAACCATCTCTACTATCTTCCCAGCCAACTATTGCTTCACCTGTCCCACTGTAAATAACCATTGGATTTGCTATAGCAGAACCTTCACCATCATCTCCCCCTTGTGAGGAAATTGAACCATAATTTGTTAAGATGCTACCGTCATTTCCTATATGAGACACTTTCCCTCTTGGATACCATAATCTATACCCGCCATATTCCCATACAGCAAAAACTCCTCCTTCTCCATCAGAGCATAAATCTTCATTACTGCCGCTATCTCCCTCCTGTAATAAAATTCCTCCTTCACCCCATAATTTACTTCCACTACCATCTAATTTGTTTATTCTCACATTATTATTCTGAATTCCTCCGCCTGAAGCATCTGTCCATGAAAATATTATTCCTCCTGCTTCATCCGAAACAGCCCTCACATCTGTTTGTAATTCAAAAGTAATACCTTCTCCACTTCCTTCAACAATAGAAATACCATTTTCTGTCCATTGTATTTCTCCATCAGGATTCAATTTCTGTCCATAAATATCTTTGTATTTCCACGAAAAACCCGGGACATCTCCTCTTCTCTCATCAACCCATAAAATAATAAAATTCCCGTCAGATAACTTAACTATTCTGGGACCTGTTTGATTTTCAGAAGCATCACATATAACCACTGGAGAAGAAGGGTCAGTTGACCAGGAGAAAACCGAAATCTGAAAAGAAAAAAAGAATATCAGAATAAAATATATACCCTTTTTCATCTTTTCTCTCCTTCTTACATTTTTTATTTTTATATTTTTAGTTTTTTTTGTCAAACTGCCTGAAATTTATATTTTGAACAAATTAGATTAAAACTGAAATCCTCTTTTAAAGAGTTTTAAAACTATATCAACAACTTTCTCATCATAAAGTTTACCTTTATTTTCCTGAATGTGAGAAAGAGCGAAATCAGGTCCAAGAGATGGTCTGTAAGGTCTGAAAGATGTTATTGCTTCAACTACATCAGCAACTGCTAAAATTCTCGCTTCAAAAAGTATTTCACCATTTTTAAGCCCTCTTGGATAGCCAGAGCCATCAAGCCGTTCATGATGCTGGTAAATAATTTCAGCAACTGGACAGGGAAAATCAATATGTTTTAAAATATCATAACCAGATTTCGGATGTTCTTTTATAATATTAAATTCTTCTTCTGATAGTTTCCCCGGTTTTAAAAGAATTTCTGAAGGAACCCGGATTTTCCCTATATCGTGAATAAGAGCTGTAACATACATCCATTTAACTTTCTCTTCATCAAATTTAAGTTCTTCACATATTGCCTTTACAAGTTTCGCTACATTCCGCTGGTGTCCTACAGTATAAGGGTCTTTCATCTCAACAGTTTTTATCAGTGCTTCCACTGTTTCCAGAAGAACATTTTCAACTTTCTCTTTACTTTTAATAATTTCAGTAATATCTCTTATGTGTAAGAATATATACTCATCACTTTTCTGAAGTATTCTCTGAATAGATATTTCATAGTTTTCCCCATCAACTTCAATAACCTCGCCTCCTTTTCTATTAGTTATTTCAACATTACCAATTTTTTCTATTTTTCTTCCTAATTTTTCCCCTGTTATTTCTTTATATATTTTTTCCCCTGATGAGTTTACAGCAAGAATATTTCCACTTTTATCAAGGTAAAAAATTCCATCATTTGTTTGCTCAAATATATTTCTTAACATTTCATGTTCTTTCTCAACATCACTCTGAATTCCCTCAAAAATAAAAGGCACTGTTTGAATAAAACTGTTAATAATTTCTATATTACAACTTTCTTCAGAAACACTTCTATCAGTTGCTAAAAATAAAAAACCAATAATTTCATTTCTTTTTGTTTTGATAGGAATATTAAGAGAAAATGTAATATCTTTTATTTCTTTGTCCTTTTCTCTTTTAAACTCAATTGTTCTTTCCTGTATTTCAGTAGTATCAATTTTTTTTCCTACTGCATTCTCAAAATCCTTTATAAGTTTTCCTTTTATCTTTTTATGAAGTTTTTCTGAAACAGGAGAAGTTGTATATGTATTGAAAATTTTAATCGTTGGGGAATAAAGAAGTAAACTGCATAAATTAAATTTGCAATATTTATAACAAAGAAAGATAATCTGTGTAAAAAACTCCTCATAATCATAAATATAGGCAATTTTTTTGATAAGTTCATTATAAAAAGTAACAAAATTTAGTTGACTCCTTACTTTTTGTTCCTCCAATAATCTTATCTTTTCATTCAAACTTTCTGCATAAAGAAAAGAAAAAAGATAAAAAATGAAAAAAGGAGTAATTTCAGAAATGAAATCTTCTTTCTCTTTGAAAAAATTCTTTTTCCCGATGAGTTCAACAAGTATATAATTTTTGTCTTTAAAGGCAGGAAAAATTAAAAAATAGTTAAACTCATTTTTTAAATATTCATTTCTCCATTCACCTTTTTTTCTCTTCAGTTTTTCTATGTATATGGGGGAAAAGTTAATATTTTCAAGATTAAATTTTACTTTGTTCTGATTAATCAGTTTATTTATGTTTTTTTCAAGATTTAATAAGTCATTTTCTCTCTGGAAAATCAAATCGCAAGAAATATTCCCATTTTTAATCCTCCAGAGGAAAGCCCCATCAAAATCAAGATAATCTGAAACAAATTTAATTATTTTTCCTAACTGCTTCTCTGAAAAATCTGAGAAAAAAACTTTATTAAACTTTTTTCTCATTTTTTACCTTATATTTATATTATACCAAAGCAACATAAATTTACCATACACATAAAAATTTTCAGTCAATTATCTTGACACATTCCTTAAAATTCGTAAAATTAAGATAACCTATTTTTATGAATAATAAAATGATATCACTTGGTTATGCTAAAAAAGGCACTTATAAAATTGTGAGTGTTAGAAGGCATGGTAAGTTGAGAAGAATGTATAATATGGGGATTTTTATTGGAGATATAATTGAGGTTATAAAACCAGGACCTGGACCGGTTATAATAAGAAAAGGAAATATAAGGATTGGTATTGGACTTGGAATAGCCCAGGATATTTTTGTCCAACCTCTCTGATAAAA
>CAZRDZ010000082.1:0-5259 GCA_964599135.1 uncultured bacterium | reverse complement strand
TTGATTGCTTCTCCAAGTAAATTTGAAACACTTAAAATTTTAAATTTAGAAGGTAATGAGGAGTGAGGGATTGTGTCTGTGATAATAATTTCTTTTAGTTTGGATTTTTCCAACTTTTCTATCGCATTTCCAGCAAAAACGCCATGAGAAGCACATCCATAAACTTCCAGTGCTTCATTTTTTAATAATATTTCTGCTGCTTCTATAATTGTTCCACCTGTTGAAATTAAATCATCCACAATGATTGCTGTTTTCCCTTTTACATTACCAATAACATGCATCATTTCTACCTTATCTGGACCCTCTCTCCTTTTATCAACTATAGCAAGTGAGGCATTGAGCCGCTTTGCAAAAGCTCTTGCCATTTTTACTCCTCCAACATCTGGTGCTACAACTACTGGTTCTTTAAAATTTTTCCCTTTCAGATATTCAATTAACACAGGAGCGGCAAATAAATGGTCAACAGGTATATCGAAAAAACCCTGAATTTGAGGAGCATGTAGATCAATTGTTAAAACTCTATTTGCTCCTGCGGAAACAAGAAGATTTGCAACCAATTTTGCTGTGATTGGAACTCTTGGTTGGTCTTTTCTATCCTGTCTTGCATATCCAAAATAGGGTAAAACAGCCGTTATTCTTTTCGGAGATGCTCTTCTTGAAGCATCAAGAATTATAAGTAATTCCATAAGGTTTTCATTTACAGGTGGACAGGTTGATTGTATTATAAAAACATCCTTTCCTCTTATATTTTGTTCAATTTTCACACATATTTCACCATCCTTAAATCTAAAAATATTCATTGCTCCAAGAGGTAAATTAAGATATTCACATATTTTTTGGGAAAGTTTTATGTTAGAATTCCCCGAGAAAATTAAACAACTATCCATTTTTTCTCCTTTAGAAATTTTTCAGCCCTTTTAATTTCTTCAATTGTGTTAATTCCCATAACTTCTTCTGGTATATCTGTAGTATAAGAATGTATTTTTTTATTTTTTGAAGCGAGTATTTTAACAACATCTGTAAGATAATATTCATTTTTTACAGGGTCTTTTTTAACTTCTTTCAATGTCTCAAAAAGAACATCTTTTTTAAATATACATATACCTGAATTTACTTCTTTTATTTTTTTCTGTTCAGGTGTAGCGTTTACTTCTTCTATTATTCCTGTAATTTCTTTCTTTTCGTTTCTAATTATTCTCCCATACCCTGTAGGATTCTCAAAACATACAGTAATAATAGAAACATCAGTATTACTTTCTCTAAAATCTTCTATAAAATTTTTTAATGTCCTGTAGGAAATGAATGGAACATCTCCATAGAGAATAAGAATATCTCCATTAAAGTTTTTCAAAAGTGGTTCTGTCTTTCTCACAGCATCTCCTGTGCCAAGTGGCACTGGTTGTTCAACAAATTTTACTCTCTCGCCTTCTAATTGTTTTATGACTTCCTCTTTTCTAAAACCAACAACTAAAATTATTTCTTCTGGAGAAAGTTTTTTTACTGTCTCCATTAAATATAAAAGCATTGGTTTACCAAGTATTTCTTTTATAACTTTTTGATTTTCACCTCCAAGTCGCTTTCCATATCCTGCTGCCAGTATCACAACTCCTAACTTTTTTTCCATTAAAACTCCTCTCTGCCCGGCGAGGATTTGAACCTCGAACCTCGGCTCCAAAGGCCGGTGTGTTACCATTACACCACCGGGCAAAAATAAACCATCCTTTTATTCCACAATTTATTTTAATACCACCAATTTTACTTTAATGTAAACAAATTGTAGTTTTTTTATTGCTTATCTTGTTCCTGCGGTTGTTGATTCCCTTTTGCTTTTTCATATTCTTCAAGAACTTTATTCTGTATGTATTCTCTAAAATCTGTTTTTATCGGATGTGCAAGGTCTCTATGCTGTCGGGAAGGAGAAAGGTTTTGTTGCTCCACAGGGTTTAATGCAGAACCACATGACCCGCAAAATTTATTACCAATTGGATTTTTAAATCCACATCTTGGACAGGGTCTCTGCATTTTTTTACTGGGCATAGCCACAAAAAGTCCTTTTTTACCTTCAATAATTCTTATATCTCTTACAACAAATTGATCATCAAAAGTGACGGAGGCATATGCTCTTAATCGACTGCTTGGATTTGTTACAAGCGAAATTCTCGTTTCAGTTATTTCCATCGCTTTCCTCCTTTTGCTTGAGTTGTTGAAAACTTTTAACTATAAAGGACTTCCATCCTTCTGGGATAATTTTAAAACTTACTTCTCTAACTTCATTCTCCTCCCTGAATAAGGAGAACATACACCCTCCACTGCCAGAAAGAAAAAATGACCTTCCCGACAATTTTTCTAACCTTTCCATCACCTCCTTTCCCTCTTTCCATAATTGGAAACATGCCTTTTCTAAACGGTTAAACATAATTTTACTCATTTTTTCAAAGTCAGCATTCTTTATTAAATCAATAAGAATTTTAATTTTTTCCTTCCCCTTTGTCAAATCACCAAACTTACCATTTTTATCCAGTTGATTATAAACTTCAGAAGTTGGAATTTCTCTATCTGGTATAAGTAAAAGATAATAAATTGGAGTATTAATATCAAAAGGTTCAACAATTTCTCCATAACCACTCACTATTGAAATCTTGTTATATAAAAAAAAGGGAACATCAGAACCAATTTCTATTGCCATATTCACAAGTTCCTCTTTTTTCAAATTTAATCTAAATAAAGGGGAGAGATTTTTAAGAACAGCAGCAGCATTTGAACTTCCACCTCCAAGTCCACTTCCGGGAGGTATTTTTTTCCAGATATTTATTTCAATTCCATCATCAAAGTTAAATTTTTTCCTGAATAAATCCACTGCTTTTTTAACGGTATTATTTTCAGGAATTTCCCATTCTGAATGGAATGTAATTTTTGTATTTTTTGATTTTTTTATTTCTATTGTGTCAAATAGAGAAATTGGCTCAATTAAAGAAACTACAGGATGGAGTTTCCCCCTTTTTCTTCCTACTTCAAGAAAAAGATTAATCTTTGCTGGAGTTAGAATTTTCATCTAATTTTGGTCTTTTAGCAATTTTCACAACAGGTGGCTTTAGGATAATATTATGAAAAATATATCCTGGCTGTTCTTCTTCTATTATTTCTCCCTCTTCATATTTATCTGTCTCAACAACTCCTGCTGCTTCATGTATAGCAGGGTCAAACTTTTTCCCAATTGTTTCAATTCTTTTCACACCATTTTCCTCAAGAAATTTTGTAAATTCTTTTTTCAGAAGTTCAACTCCCTGATGGATAACCTCGGGAGATGGGGTTTTTTCCATCTGTTTTAAAACTGTCTCAAAAATACTATCAAATTGTAGAAGTTGACGGAAAAGATTTTGAGCACCATATTTATAAATTTCCTGTTTTTCTCTTTCTGTCCTCTTTCTAAAATTATCAAATTCTGCAGCAAGACGTAAATATCTATCTTTAAGTTCTTCAAGTTTTTCTTGCAAGTTTTTATTTTTCTGTTCTAATTCTTTCCTTTTTTTTGCTGTTTCTTTCAATTTATTCAAATCCCTTTCCTTTATATGATAAATTTTCTCTTTTTCCATTCAAACTCCCCTCCCTTTTCTACCTGATAAATCCCATTCTCCATGGAGGCCAATATATAAAAAGTGCTTTCCCTATAAGATTTTTTTCAGGGACAAATCCCCAATATCTACTATCTTTACTATTAAAACTATTATCTCCAAGCACATAATAACTGTGCGGAGGAACTTCTGTCTCTTTAACAACTCCATAATATCCATCGCTGTAATAGTACCTGCAGGATATTCTTGGGTTTTTTACTTCCTTCCCATTTATATATATTTTACCTTCTTTTATAAGAACTCTTTCTCCAGGAAGAGCAATTAACCTTTTAACAAAGTCCCTTTTTGGGTTTTCAGGATATTTAAAAATAACAACCTCTCCTCTTCTGGGCTCTCTTATTTTGTATATAATATCATTAGAGATAAGTCGGTCCCCTACCATTAATGTTGGAACCATTGAAGTAGTTGGAATTTTAAAATTGCCGATAAAAAACACTCTTACAAAAGTTGCTATCAAAATAGCCCAGAATAATGATTTAAACCAATCAATTGTTTCTTTTTTCATATCAGGCATTTATTTTACCTTTTGTTTTATATTGTTTCAACAAATTTAGATAAATATCCGTATATCTCTTGACCATTTTTTCAACAGTAAATTCTCTCCTTATTTTTTCTTTTGCATTTTTTCCTATTTTATCTCTTAGCGTTTCATTTTTTAAAAGTAATTTTATTTTTTCTATAAGTTCTGTAAAATCCCTATCTTTAACAACAAAACCATCTTTTCCATTCTGGATGATATAAGGAACATCTCCTACAGAAAAAGAGACAACAGGTATTCCAAAACTCATTGCTTCAAGAATACTTAAAGGGCATCCTTCCCAGAAAGAAGTTAAAACGAAGATATCAATTGCTGAATAAACCTTTTCAATTTCTTTTATAAACCCGACAAAAACAATCTTCTTTTTTAACCCGGATAGTTCTGCAATTTTTTTTAATTCTCTCTCAAGAGGACCTTTACCTGCAATTAAAAATTTGATACTCTGGAATTTTCTTGAGATTTCGCTGGCAACTTTTATAAATGTCTTATGGTCTTTCACTTCTCTTAAATTTCCCACAGTTCCTATTACAGTTTCTTCTACATCAAATCCCATTTCTCTCTTCAAATAGGGATTTCTTTTCTGATTTGATTTTACCCCATTTGGAATAACGATAATTTTGTCTGGCTTTATTTTCCCCTTCTCAACAAGAACTCTTTTCCCTGAAAAAGAGTTAGAAATAATTAAAGTTGTAAATTTTGAAGTTAATCTATCAATTTTCCAGTGATACCATCTTCTCCATTTATCAACACTCCTCTGAGAAGAAATTATAACTTTTACTCCAGCAAGTTTCCCTGCAATTCTTCCAATTATGTTAGAAATAAATAGAAATGATTGTATAATATCAGGTTTTATTCTTTTAATTGTTATATAGACATTAAATATGGAAAGCGGTTTTTTCTTAATATTAAAAATAAAAACAGGTATATTTCTGATTTTCAATTCTTCTGTAAAGATACCTGCTCCTTTCAAACATACTGCAGATATTTCAAATTTTGTTCTATCAATATTGTCTATTAAAAGAAGCAATGATTTTTCTGCTCCACCTATTTCAGAACTATTTACAAGATATAATATTTTTACTCTGTTAT
>CAZRDZ010000081.1:0-5302 GCA_964599135.1 uncultured bacterium | reverse complement strand
TATCAGAAGAAAGAGTTAAAAGAATAATTTCAAAACACCCCTCTGAATATATACTCTTTGGAACTGATTCTCCATGGGCTGACCAGGGGAAATCAATTGAAAGATTAAAAAAACTGAACCTGCCTGATAAACTTGAAGAACTGATACTTTATAAAAACGCTTCTTCCCTTCTCTCTAGAACCCGGTTCTAGAACCGGGTTCTATCTGCCTATTGGATAATTGCCATATTTAATCCCTGCTTCAAGAAATGTTATGTAGTTTCTTTCAAGTTCAGGTGTTAAAGGTGCTGATTCTGGAATATCAGAGGGAATTAAAATAAATTTTCCTCTTCTTGCTCCCTGAATTATTGCTTCTTTCACCATCTGGTCAATTTCTTCTGGTGTTCTGAATTCCATATCGCCAGCATCCACACCCCCCATAATCACAACTTTATCCCCGACAATTTTCCTTATTTTCAGGATAAAATTCTGCTTTTCAGTTGTATTTGAAATTGGCTCAATTATATCTATTCCGAGTTTTAAAACATAGGGTATTAAATTATCAATATGGTCATGCCAGTGATAACAAATATAATTTCTGTTTCCTCTTTTAAGAATCTCAATCAGATGCATATCATACCTTAAGACAAAATCAGAAAATGCTTTTTTAATGTTAAAATACTCTCCAGGTAAGGTTGGTGGAGTTGCATATTCAGCACCTCTTATTCTTATTATCACATTTTCCATATTTGTTGATATATAAGTATAAAGGTCTATTAATCTCTGGTAAATTTGCTCAAGTAATTTCTGAATGAGATGTGGAAAGTCAAGAGCAAATTTTGCAAAATCACCAGGAGCAAAAAGAAAACCAACAACTCCAAGAGGGTCAGGAAGAGCAATGACAATAACTCCTCTATCTCCTACCTCTCCCTGTAATTTATAAAAATCCCTTAAGTCAGGCCTGTAAGGGGAATATGGTAAAGATAGGAATTTATGAATATCTTTTTCTCTTTCAATCCAGGGTTTTTGAACCCACTGGTGCATACTCATATTTGACTTTCTTGCAATTCGGACAAGAGGACCTAATTCTGTATTAACAGTTATTTTTACTGATTTAGAACCAGGAGAGTCCTGATATTCTTCCACTTTAATTTCAACAGATTCAGGAGAGGAGAAGAAAAAACCTGTTTTTGGCCTATAGAAAAAAAATGTATCCTGCAAATTTCTTGCTTTTTCAAGAAGATTATGGAAACTTTTATGTTTTGCCCAGAATGAATTTTCATCAAAAGGGTTTACTTTGTAAAGTGAAACAGGAACTCTATCCGGGATTCCTCCAAAAAGAACATTATAAATTCTTTCTTTTGATGTCAAAGTTATCCCCTCCCCAGTATTTTATCAATTGCAAGGGAAAGATTATAAATTATTGTTTCAGAAAAGAACTTATAAGGTCCAAATTCAGCAGTTAAGTAACTATCATATCCAACTTCTTTCAATGCCTTAATAACCTCTGGCCAGTTAACATCACCTTCTAATAAATCGCAAAATCCATTTATATTTCCAACACTCAATTTAAAATCTTTAAGATGGATTCTTTTTATTTTTTTGCCAAGAATTCTTATCCAGTCCTCAGGATATCCAATTATTAAAATATTTCCCACATCAAAGTAAACACCGACATATTCTGAGCCAATTTCTTCAACAAAATTTTTCATCTCAAGGGGACTTAAAAGGAATTTATTCCAGACATTTTCAACACAAATATAGACCTTATTTTTCTCTGCCAGTTCAACTGCTTTTTTTATTGATTCCTGACTCCTTCTGTAAGCAATGTCATATCTTACTCTTTCATCTCCTGAATCCAGAGGTCCTACAACTCCAGGAACAACAAGAACTGCATCTGTTTCAAGGTATTTACATACTTCAATACTCTTCAAAAGAAGTTTTTCTCCCATCTCTCTCTTTTCTCTATTATCACTTGTTAAAGGAAATTGCCAGAAACCACCAGCGAGTAAACTTGCTACTTCAAGTCCTGCTTTATTAACTTTTTCTTTTATTTTTTTTATTTCTTCTTCACTACTATCCATACTCAAAACACCATTTAAATTTAATTCAACTGCTTCAAAGCCAGCATCTTTAATTATTTTCAACCCTTCTTCAAAATTCATATCTCCTATTACACCTATATTTACACTTTTTTTCATTTTTTGCTCCTTTTAAATGTGGTCAAATTCCCACATAAAAACATTTATAGGTAAAACACTTTTTAAAACACCTGTAATTTCTTTTTTTATTCCCTTTAACTCCCAGAAAGATGTTCCAAATAAAAATTTTACCATATCAATTTCATCAAGTAAAATTTCGTTTTTCCCTTTACCTTTCAATATACTTACTTTTCCCCTTTTCTTCTCAACAATAACAGATTGACCATTTTTTATTGAAAAAGTTATGGGAAAATTTTCAGGTATTGAGGAAAATTTTTTTGAAAATACTTTAAGCGTATGATATAAATCAATAATTTTTATCATTCCTTCTGGTTTTATTTCCCAGAAGGAAGAAACAGAAACAATTAATTCGGGCACAAACTTGAAATCAGGATAGTAAAGAGAAAAAGAAGAATATCCAAATCTTTCTTCAAGATATTTTAAAATCTGTAAAACTAATCTTTCATCTCCACCAAATTCTATAATCCTGAAACCAGTTTCAACTGAAATTGAAATGTATGCAAATTTATTCTTTTTCTGTAGATAATAAGTAGCAGATGAGACACTTTTGAATATTTCTTTAAAATCTTTTTTTGTTCTTTTCTTTCTATATGGATGCTGATTGTATGCCTTTATAATTTTCTCAAATATTTCTTTCTCTCCCTGAAATCTTTTTGTATTTTTATCACTTTCTATTTTATTCTTTGCCAGTCCTCTTGAAGTTATGGTAATAAAAACTTTTTTACCTGCCACCTCATATCCGAAATTTTTATATCTATATCTATCCCCCCATAAAATAGAAAGAGGGAATTTTTGTTTTTTCATCTCTTTGAAGCATTCCTGTAAAAGAACACTCATATATCCTTTTCCTCTATGAGAATAAGAAGTTGCAACAGCCCCAATTCCTGCAAAATTTACCTCTATCCCATTCAGAATTAAAGGTAAAGGGAAAATCCTGACAAGAGAAACAATTTCTCCTTTTTCTTTTATAATAAAAGTATTTTTAAACTCGGTATTTTCTTTTCTCCAAACTTGAGGATAACTTAAAGGAAACCAGTTATAAGAATGTCCATAAGCACTTTCAAGAAATCTCTGTATTTTTTCATATTCACTTTTTTTTGCTCTTTCCACCATTTTTCTTTTTTCGTGAAGGACGGTTCACATTAAAACTTAAACACCATCTGCCACCTTAAAAATAAAGCAGGGTCCTGATTGCCTGGGGCATAAAAGTCACCCGGTATAAAATATTCACACCAGAGATGCCCGCTTATATTTTTGTTGAATTTATGTTTCAGTATTATTTGTGGCATATGACCTCTTTCCTTCCCTGTTCCAAAAGAACCAATTCCATTTAAACATTCATTCGCCCTAAGGTAATTGTAAACGATAGCCAGATTTGTTTTCTTTGATAGATTTAGTTTTAAAGTTGCTCTCCATAACTGTAGATTTGTCCAGTAAGCAGGTTCATTCCCTTCTATTACATAAGAAAAAAGATATAGTTCACTTATCCATGGCCATCTTGAGAAAAGTGGGTCCCATCCAGTATTCATATTCTTTGTTTTATCATAATCACCTGATAGATATACAAAACCAAAATCAAGAGAAGGAGAAAACTTTTTATCTTTGAAAAACCTTGTTAAATAGACATATCCACCAAGTCCATTTCTATCAATATAATTTTCATAATCACCAAACTGATAAGCAAGTTCTCCTCTTAATCTCCAGGGAGCAAATGAGTAAACACTTCTCGTTCCAATAGTATTTAATTCAAGTTTTGGGATGTTCGTTCCACCTTTTGTTTTATAAGCATCTTCGCTTTTGTAAATATAATATGGCTCAAGAGATAATCTTTCTGCTGGTTTTAATTTTCCATAAAGAACAAATGCTTTCTCATCAGATGTATTTAATCTTCTTTCCAGATTATTTATAACAGGCAGATATTCATCTTCACTTCTGTTATAAATAAAAATAAAGTCAAGAGAGTTCTCTTTGTTGAAATGGTATGTTGCTTTTGCTGCATTAAAGTAAACTGTTCTTGAACCATCATAAGGTGTTCCATCAAGAATTACAAATCCCTCTCCATAAGTAAATAAAAAGTCCTGTCTTCCAATTCTTAAATCAAGAGGTAATCCAAAAGCATTTTTTACATCAAGATATAAATTATCAAAAACAATTTCATCATCTCCTATTGGTCTACCTGCCTTTTTTCTCAATGTTCCCTTTGAATTTAAATAAATATCCGGTTCGCTCGTTAATCTTGTGTATATACTTACATTTTTATTAAAATTATATTTCATCCAGAAACAACCTTTAATTCTGAAATAATTATCATTATTAAAAGTAGGACTCTGGTTATTAAAATCCCAGGCATTTTTAAAATATTCCTGCCTCAATCTTAACATAAATCCATAATTAAAATTATCTTCACAAAAAGCACTTACTGCAAAAACAATTACTAAAAATATCCCCCATTTCTTTTTCATAATCTCCTCCTTTTTAAAAATTTTCAATTAACCTATAACCTTTATCTTTAAGTATTTTTTCAACCTTTTCTGTCTCTTCCACTTTCAATATAAGGCACGCTTTTTCTCCTTCTTCAATTATAAATCCATAAGAGTCCTGAATGTTTATTTTATTTTTCTCAAGAATTTTTGCAATTTTATGGAATGAACCAACTTCATCAGGAATTTCAACAACAACCACTTTTTGCATAGACACAAGAAAATTGTTTTTTCTCAATTCTTTATATGCCTTTTCATTTTTATCTGTTATTATTTTAATTATTCCAAAGTTCCCACTATCTGCTATACTCATCGCTTTCAAATTTATATTCCCTTTTTCTAAAATACCTGTTATCTTACTGATTTTTCCTGGCTTATTTTCAACAAAAATTGAAAGTTGTTTGCCCATTTTATACCTTCCTTTTATCTATTACTCTTTTTGCCTTTCCTGTTGAAGGTGGCAATGTCCCCGGTTCAACAAGTTCAACAATTGGATTTATAAGTATAACATCTTTTAAATTTTCTTTTATTCTTTCCTGCAGGTTTCTCAACTGGACTATATCTCCTGTAAATGTTGATTTTTTTACTTCAACCTGTATTTTTAAAATATCAAGTCCTTTTT
>CAZRDZ010000080.1:0-5471 GCA_964599135.1 uncultured bacterium | reverse complement strand
TTTCAAGGATTTCAAGTGAAACTTTCCCTTTATAATTTCCATAAAGTTCAAGATACTCCTCTTCAATTCCTGCTTTTTCTGCTATTTCTTTAATATGTTTTATCTCTGCTTTCTGCGCAATTTCCAGATCACTCAACATATCTCCTCCTTTTTTTCAACTGCGTCCATCAATGAATCATATTTTTTTCTTTCTTATAAAAATTATTTTCAGCATTTTGGGGTGAAAATCAACTACAATTAACCCTCCTATTATATTTCCTATTGTAACTGGAATAAGATTCTTCCAGATATAAATAAATTCAGAGAAAAAAGTCCCTTTTACCATAAGTCCAAGCGGAATAAAAAACATATTTGCAATAGAGTGTTCATAACCTGAAGCAACAAATGTCATAATAGGGAAATAAATACCAAATATTTTGCCTGTTATAGTAAGAGAAGAAATACACATTATAACAGCAAGACAAACAAGCATATTACATAAAATTCCTCTACTTAAAGATTCAACAAAACTTAAACCGATTTTTGTTTCTGCAACTTTTAAAGCGGTCTGACCAATTGGTGTTAATCCTGAAAAAATATTACCCAGAAGGTTTGTTTTTAATACTATATAAGCAAGAAAAATAGAACCTAAAAAATTACCTATGTATACAATAATCCAGTTTCTTAAAAGTTTAAAAAGGTTGTATTTACCTTCAAAAAAACCAATTGTCATCAAAAGATTACCTGTAAAGAGTTCTGCCCCTGGAATTAAAACAAGCATAAGTCCTACACTAAAAACACTTCCTGCTAAAAATTTTGTAAAACCAGGATATAAATTTCCTCCACTTGAAACTGTTAAAGCACATTGAGCACCAAAACCAATATAAATACCTGCAAGAATTCCGAAAAAAAGAAGTTCAAAAATGTTTGCTTCTGCTTTTTTAATCCCAATTTTAACCAGTTCATCAGAGATATCTTTTGGCGATAAAAACAGTTGCATTTTACCTCCCAGGAAAACTTTTCTATTTATTTACATTTTTATCTTTTCAAGAACATCAGGAACATATCTATCCCATCCAAGAGGCATAATATGAACTCCCTGACACATATTTTTCATTCCTTTTATCAACTCTGCTGCTATTTCAATACTTACTTTTGGTCTTTCTTTCTTTTCTGCTTTTGCCATCATTTTTACATATTTTTCAGGAACAGTCACTCCTGCAACATTCTCATTCATATATTTTGCCATACCTGCTGATTTAAGAAGAACTATCCCTCCTAAAATTGGGACATTGAATTTCTCAACTTCTTTCATAAATTTTTCAAAAACTCCAAGGTCATAAACTGCCTGTGTCTGGAAAAACTTTGCTCCTGCTTCAATTTTCTTCTCCATTTTAATTAATTGCAATTCAAGTGGTTCATAACCTGGATTTACAACTGCTCCAAGAAAAAACTCTGGTTTCCCATCAAGTTCATTCCCTACCATATCTTTACCTTCCATCAAAGTTGAAGCAACTTTAAGAAGTAAAACAGAATCAAGGTCAAAAACTGGCTTACTTTCAGGATGGTCTCCTAAAGTTGTATGGTCTCCTGTTAAACACAAAACATTCTCTATTCCCAGAACATAAGCACTTAAAAGGTCTGACTGAAGAGCAAGCCGATTTCTATCTCTGCAGGTAATCTGAAAAACTGGCTCAAAACCTCTTTCAATGAGTAAATGACAGGTGGCAAGAGAACCAAGTCGCATAACTGAACTCTGAAGGTCTGTCACATTAAAAGCATCTACTTTATCTCTTAAAATATCTGCCTCTTTTAAAAATTCAAGATTTGTTCCCTTTGGTGGTCCTATTTCTGATGTAACAACAAACTTCCCATTTTCAAGTTTTTCCTTCAATCTGCTTTTCATCTAAACCTCCTCATTTTTATCTATATCAAAGAAAACTTTTCTTCTTAAATCAGTATTTACTTCCATCTTTTTGAAATCTCTTGGATTTTGATACTCTCTCAAAAGTTCAAGTTTATTTATTTTCTTCAATCTTTCATATATTAAAGCCCATCCACAGGGCTTTTCCGGGTCTATTTCACATTTTCCATCATTTGTTCCACCACAGGGACCATTAACAAGTTGTTTTGTACAGAATGTAATTGGACATATCCCTCCGGTTATTCCAAGATAGCATGTGCCACATTCAGCACACCTTTCTTTACCAGGCCAGAGTCCCTGAAAGCCACCAAGATAAACTGTATTTGTTGCAGGGTAAACTGGCTTATCCACAACCGCAGAAACACACTGAACTCCTATACCACATGAAAAAACCAGAATACCTGAACTATCCATAATTTCATTCAGATAAAATCTCATTTTTTTAACTATAAGATTTTTACTACATAGAAAATCAACTATTACCTTGCCTTTTATTTCCTTCCCTGCTTCTTTCAGTTTTTCAGAAATTTTTTCAACAACCTCACTTCCACCTGTTTTGCATACTTCTGCACAACCATTACATCCAGCAAGGAAAAGGGAATTTTCCTCCTTAACAAGTTTTAAAATTTCCTCAAAATCTTTCAATTCTGAGTAAATCATTTACCATCTCCTTTTGAGAAATTTCATAACAAACTTTTTTTAAATTTTTCAATATCTCTTTAAATTTTCCTTTCATAAAATCTGACAATTCTTCTTTCCATTCAATTTTAAATGGTTCAACTCCAAAAATGTAAAAGTTTTTCGGATATCCTTTCATTTTTTTAAGAATCAAAATTTCTGAAAGGAAATTTTTATCGTGGAGAGAGAAAGAAAAATCAGAAATTTCAAATTCTGAGAAAAAATAACAACTCCCCGGTTTTTCTCCATAATTGACAGCGTCAACAATTAAAAGATTTTTCACTTTTTCACATATTAAACTTAACTTCCACATTTCTGTTCCTATCTCAACTGTTTGAATCCCTGAAATTTCCTTTTTCAACTTTCTTACAAGGTAAACTCCAATCCCCTCATCTTGAAGTAAAACATTACCAATTCCAGCAACCATTAAATTTATACCCATAAAATTACCTGTTTACTTTTTAACTTTTTTCTATTCATAATCTGAACAGCACACGCAAGACAGGGGTCAAAGGACCTCACTATTCTCAAAACTTCCACTGGATTATTTTCGTCCTTTATTTCTGTCCCGAGTAATGCCTGTTCAATCGGACCTGGTTTTCCTTTATCATCCTTCGGAGAAGCATTCCAGGTGGTCGGTGATATTACCTGATAATGAGCAATTTTCTTATTTTCTATCTTTATCCAGTGTCCCACTGCTCCTCTTGCTCCTTCACTTAATCCATTTCCCTCTCCTTCTTCTGGTATTTCATAGTTTGTATAAAATGGTTCTTCTGGATTAATCTGAAGCAACCATTTCATTGCTTCCTCTGTCAGAACTTTTGCTTCAATTGTTCTTGCAATATGTCTTCCCAGAACAGAGAATAGTTTTCCAATATCAATTTTCAATTCTGAAAGGAAACTCTCAATTGCTCCCTTCCATGGTTGCTGTCCTTTCCTGTAAGCAACTACCAATCTCGCAAGAGGTCCCACTTCAAAAACTTCTCCTCTATATCTCGGGCTTTTAATCCAGGAATATGCATTTTCTTTTTCTATATCAACCTCTGGAAAATCACTCGCAGGATTTTTAACCTCTCCTTCATACCAGGAATGGGTAACACATTCTCTAATTTCTGAAACCTCAAGTTCTTCAAACTTTTCTCCACCAATCACTATCCCTGATGGTTGAAATTTCTCAATCTTTCCATTTTTTCTTACAGGAAATACACCATAAGCAAGATAATTTTCACAACCTTTTCCTATCTGGAAATATTCAGGGTAATAAGTGGCAACATCAATAAGGTCTCTTATGTAATAAAGGTCAATAAACTCTTTCACATCTTTCAATTTTCCAAGAAAACTTTCAATTTTACCGGCATCTATATTCTGAGAAACCCCACCAGGAACAATTCCACACTGATGAGGCATTTTCCCACCAAAAACTGAAAGCATCTCATGAGTATTTCTTCTGATTTCAAGTGCTTTCAGATAATTGTGAACCATCCTCTCATTTATTTTTTGAGGCAATCTGAAATCTTCTTCTCTCGGCACAAAAGGATAATATTTATCTCTTTCAAGGAATTTACAGACAAGGTCAAGTTCTGAACTTACTCCTCTTGAAACTTTTGAAACATCAACATAATCAAGTGCTGAAAGATGATAAAAATGAAGAATTGAATTGTGAATATGATTTGAAACATGGATTAAATTTCTTACAAGCCAGCCATTTTTTGTAATCTTTCCGGATATCCCAAAAGCATCATCAAGACACATCGCAGAAGCAGCAGCATGCGCCATTGGACAAACTCCACATATTCTCTGAGTAATCTGATTTGCATCTCTCGGGTCTCTTCCTATAAGAATTTTTTCAAGACCTCTGTAAAGCATCCCGCTGCATTTTGCATCAACAATTTTATTGTTTTCAATTTCAACTTCAACTTTTAAATGTCCTTCAATTCTTGTTATCGGGTCAATCACAATTTTCTTACTCATTTTTCTTCTCCAAGTTCTTCTATTGATTTTCTTTCATAAAAAGGAGTTGTTCCATCTGGATAATCACTTTCCACACACCCAAAACAGGGAGAATTATTTTTTATACACCAGTTAACTCCTCCATTCCATTGCCTTAAAGGACAATCTGAATAGGTAAAAGGACCATTACAACCAAGTAAATAAAGACATCCTTCCTCTGAAAAATTCTTTGCAAATTTTCCTTTATCAAAATACGGTCTTCGAGGACAATTTTCATGGATGAGCATCCCATAAAAATCAATCGGTCTTTTATATTCATCTAATTTCAATTCATCTCCTTTGATAATCTTAAAAAGAGTTCCGATAAACCATTCAGGATGGGGAGGACAGCCCGGGATATTAATCAAAAGTTTTTCAATCCCATTTTCTTCCATCACCTCTCCCACTCCTTTACATCCTGTGGGATTTGGTTTTGCTGCTGGAATCCCACCAAAAGAAGAACAGGTCCCAATTGCAATAACACCTTTTGCCTTCTTTGATAATTCAAGAAAAATCTCAAGAAATGTTTTCTCTCCAATCTTTCCATAGAGACCACCATCTTTTGTGGGAATTGCTCCCTCCACAACAAGAAAAAAATCTCTCTCGCTTTCCTCTTTCATTACACAGATTACTTTTTCACCTGCTCCTCCCATTATCGTCGGCTGAAAAACAAGAGACACTATTTTACCTGGCACTATCTCATCAAGAAGTAAATTTTTAATTTTGAATGAAGGGGAATTTAAAAGTGATACAGTGCAACCAGTACAACCTGCTGCCTGCAACCATATAACCTTTATACTTTCCATTTTTTACTCTCCCTTTAACCTTTTTGCCGCTTCAACAGTGTTTCTTAAAAGAATTGCAGTTGTTACAGAACCAACACCTCCCGGAACAGGTGTGA
>CAZRDZ010000079.1:2913-5486 GCA_964599135.1 uncultured bacterium | reverse complement strand
AAAATGCGCCCAGCCCGATTTGAACGGGCAACTTCCAGGTCCGCAACCTGGCGTTCTATCCCGTTGAACTATGGGCGCTTTCTTTTATTTTATTTATAAAGATAATTTCCGTAAATATCAATTCCTACGATTGCAGGGAAGTTTTCAACTTCCATCTTATAAATTGCCTCTGCTCCCAGTTCTTCAAAAGCAATCAATTCAACTTTTTTTATAAATTTAGATAGATAAGCACCACAACCACCAAAAGTTATAAGATATATTGATTTATATTTCTTACAGGCATCTATTACCTCTTTACTTCTTTCCCCTTTTCCCATTGTTCCTTTAAGCCCCATTTTATAAAGAAGTGGAGTAAATATATCCATTCTTAAACTTGTCGTTGGTCCAGCAGAACCAATAATTTTCCCTGGTGGAGCAGGAGATGGTCCTACATAATAGATAAGATTTCCAGAAAGTTTAAATGGAAGTTTTTTATTCTTTTTTATCAACTCAAAAATTTTCTTATGTGCTGCATCTCTACCTGTATAAATAATTCCATTTATTTTTACAAAATCACCAGCTTTTAAGTTTTCCAATTTTTCATCTTCAACAGGAAAAATTATTTTTTTCATAATTCAATACTCCCTGTTCTATGAGCCCAGCAGGATATGTTAACAGCAACAGGAAGTCCTGCTATATGTGTTGGATGCGTTTCAATTCTGATATCAAGAACAGTTGTTTTTCCACCAAATCCACCTGCTCCAATATTCAGTTTATTTATTTTTTCTTTAATCTGTTTTTCCCATTTTCTGTATGGACTTTTTTCTCCTATTTTTAAAAGAGCAATTTTTGAAAGTAAAGGAGCCATTTCAAAAGTTCCACCAATTCCAACACCAACAAATACAGGAGGGCAGGGAGATGCTCCTGCTTCTTTTACTGTTTGTATTATGAATTTTTCAATACCTTCTTTCCCTTCAGATACTTTTAACATTTTCATCCTGCCTGTGTTTTCTGAACCAAATCCTTTTGCCATAACGGTTATTTTTAATTTCCCTTTTTCCCCTTCAAAAAAATGTATTGCAGATGGACTATTATATCTCAAATATTTTCTTTTAACCGGGTCAATAACCGAATTTCTCAAATATCCCTCTTTACTTCCTTTTTCTATCCCAGAATTTATTATCTCTGTAAGTGATGAGAAAGGACCTTTTTCAATTAATATATCACATCCAATTTCTACAAAAACAACAGGAAATCCTGTATCCTGACACAATGGGATTTTTTCTTCTTTTGATATTTTTATATTTTCAAGAATTATTTCAAGATATTTTTTAGAAAGGAAACTTTTTTCAGTTCTGTAAGCATCTCTTATGTATTTTTCAACTTTTTTGTCAATTCCATAATTTATATTCTTTATCAATTCTGAAACTTCTTTTATTATTTTTTTATATGATATATTTTTCATTTTCCCACCATATTCTATCTATGTCGCTGTGATAACTCAGAGTTATATTCACATAAAAATTTACCTTTTTTAAAATGTCAGGAGGTATTCTTTTTATAATCTTTATTTTATTATAACTGAAATTGTCAAACATTTTCATAATTTTAAGAATTGGGAGAGAAATTCTAACAGAATTAACATCCTTTTTACTACATTCTCTACAAACAATTCCTCCAAGTTTTCCACTGAAAAGATAAAATTTATCTTTTTTATTACAGGAAATACAATTTTCAAGGTGAAAACCATATCCAAGATATTTTATAAATTTTACTTTGAAAAATGTTAAAAGAATTTCTGGATTTTTTGAATTTTTAAGATTGTTTCCTGTTGCTACAAGTAATTTGAAAATTCCTGGTTCTTTAAGATTTTCAGGAGTAAAAATGTCAACAAGATTTAGAATGTAAAACCAGATGTCAGAACTTTTTTTATCTTTTATCTCAAAGTAATTCAGAAGAGTAGGGGAACTGAGCAAAGTCAATTCACTTCTTCTTTTGTAAATAAGTGTAAAAATATGTGCGCCTCCCTGGAAAGTTGCAGGTGCTATTTTACTTTTTTCGCTTCTTACTCCTTTAAGTATGCCTTTTATTTTTCCCATTTCTTCAGTATAGAGATGTAATATTACACTTGTTTCTCTGAAATCAAACTTTTTCAAAACAATCCCTTCACTTTTTATCGGAGGCATTTTCAGCAAGACCCATTGAGATTACAATTTTTAATCCCTCTTCAACTGAAATATCAAGTTTTTCTACACTGGATTCTGGAACAAGAACATAAAAACCAGTGCTTATATTTGGAACAGTTGGAACAAAAACACTCAAAAAATCCTTATCCTGAACAAGTTTTGATTTCTCAGTTATAAAACCAATTGTATAACTCTCATCAAAAAATTTTATTTTTACAACACCCTTAAACATCTTATCTTTCTTGTTCAGAATATTCTGTATTATGCCTTTTATAAAATTGTATATTCTATTTAAACCAGGTAATTTTTCAAAAAGTAATTCAACCCTTCTTAAAAGTTTTCTCCCGAGGAAATTGTGAGCAAGAAATCCAATGAATAGAATAATTAAAATGAGGGAGAAAAAACCAA
>CAZRDZ010000079.1:0-2813 GCA_964599135.1 uncultured bacterium | reverse complement strand
CTTTAAGAAATTACCTAAAATCCCATCTAAAAATTTTATTGTTTTAAATAAAATCCATATAGAAAGAGATATTGGTATTATAAAAATCAAGCCAGAAATGAAATAGTTTTTTAAATTTTTCATCTTTTCACCTCCTGAAGAGCTGGAAAAACAGAAATGTCAAAAAAATTCCAATAATTGCTCCTATTATTACTTCTTCACCTCTATGGATTCTTTTACTTATTCTACTTTGAGCAACCCATATTGCAAGGAGTAATACAAGAAAGGAAACTATAGGGATTTCTTTAAAAGTAAGAATTGAAATTGCAGTCCATATACTGAAGGAAATAACTGAATGAATACTTGGCATTCCTCCTGAAAGGGAAAACTTTTTTTCAATAAGAAATTTTAAAAGGAGAGAAAGGAAAATTATAATTGCAAGAGCAATAGAAGTAAAATGCCATTGTGAATTAACAATATTTTCAAATATATTTCTCCATCCAGATGGAAAATATTTTACAAAAATGAGATAACCACCAATAGCAGAAAAAAAAGAAGTGATAAGAACTGATGCGGCTGATATATCTTTTATTGTTTTTATCTCCTTATGAGATTCTGTTGAGAAAAGGTTTGAAAGGCGCTCTATTGCTGTATTTAAAATTTCTGTAGTAAGCACAAGGGAGATAAATATTAGAATTATAAGAAATTCAGTAAGAGGGATTTTTAAGAATAAACTTCCTCCAATAACACAGATGGCAATAAAAATATGTATTTTAAAATTCCTTTCTGACTTCAATGTATAGAAAAAACCTTCAATTGCTGAATTGAAACTGCTCAAGAGGTCATGGTTTTTGTTTTTATCTTTCATTTAGCAGATTTTTCTATTTTTATCTGTCCATACACTTTCAATATATCTTTTGCAGGAACAACTACTGGTAAAAAACCCAGAGATGAAAAAGTAGGTAAAATAGAAAAGCCAGAAATTGAACTTGATGTTTTCCTGCTTTTTATTAAGTTTATTCCGATTATTTTACCACTAATTGAAAAAACAGGACTACCAGGAGATACCATCTGTTCTGTTAAAATATAATATTTTCTTGGTTTCTCCATTATTGCTCCCACTCTGGCAGTAGAAACAAATATCTCTCTTTTTCCTATTTCTCCCAATCTGTCAAAAGAAATAACTTCATCCATTATTCCAGCATCAGTATAGTTTCCAAGATTTATATATTTAAACTTCATTTCTTTTTCAGGGAGTGCTTTTATAAAATAGATGTCAAGTTTTTCATCCTTTAATAGAATCTTTCCATCAATTTCTTTTCTGTCAGGCAGAATTATTTTAATGCCTGAAATCTGATTTTTTACTTCAAACTTGAAACTACTATCTCCTCTCAATTTATTAAAGAATTTTGATGGTTCAGTTGCAAAACCAGAGACAACAATTATTCCATTTTCATTTATTACTGTACCTGTTATTTCATTTTTTGTTTCTCTTTTTGTAAACTCCTTCCCTTCCATTACTGTCCATTGCTTCTGTAAAATTCTAACTGTTAATACCGCATCTTTATACTTTTTAATCATATTCTTAATAGTTCCTTTTTCAACTTCTCCAGAAAGATTAACTGCTAAAAACATTGAAGTAAGAAACAAAATTACTTTTTTCATTTTTTCTCCTCCCAGAATGGTTTTATTTCAACAAAAAGATGATGGATATCTCTTTCTATTGAGAAGACAATATTTTTATTGTCTTTGATAAGTTTTTCAACTTTTTCTTTGAAATCATTTACATTTTTTATTTTTTCTCCATTTACTGAAACTATGAGGTCTCCTACAGCAATTTTCACAACTGATGCCCAGCCACCTTCCTTAACTTCTTCAACAATCACACCCTCTTTTTTCGCTCTAAGTTTTTTAATATCATCAAAGCATAAGTTTCTGACTTTCATCTCAAGAAGTACCTGGGAGTATTTTTTTGCTTCATCAGGTCCTTCTGGTTCTTTTTTTAGTTTGACTTTAAATTTTTCTATCTTTTTGTTTCTCAAAACAGTGAGTTCAACTTCACTTCCGACAGGATATTCTGAAATTGTTTCAAAAAAAACATCTTTATCTTCTGGATAATTTACAGGGATTTCTTCTCCATCAATTTCTGTAATAATATCCCCTCTCCTTAAAGGAAAATCCCTGTTTTTTTCAGTAAATACACTGGTTATAATCACTCCCTTTTTGTGTATACCAAGTTTTTTCCTTACTTTTTCAGAGAGAACTTCAATTGAGATAGGTAACCATGATTTTTTTGCCTGTGGAATTATTTCATTTTCAATATTTTCTTTTATATTTATAACAGTAAGAAGTTTTTCTTTTTTTCTTTCAAATGATATTAGAAGAGATGTTTCTCCTGATATTTTATCAGTTAATTTAAAAATATCAGAAAGATTTTTTATTTTTTCTCCATTTATTTCCGTTATTACATCTTTTTTTCTTAAAGATGGTTTTGCTTCTCCTGCTGGTCCTCCCGGGCTTACACTTGTTATTACAACTCCATCTGTATTTTCCTTTCCGAGTTCAATTGCTTCAAAGGAAGATATATTTCTTGCGGTTACTCCGAACTTCTTAATTTCCTTTTCGTCAAGATAGAACTTTTCTCTTTTAACTGGTTCTACAAATTTTGTTAATTTTTTTCCATTTCTTATCAAGACAACTTTTATTTTTTTATTTCTTGGAAGGTCTGCTATCATTTGATTAAAATCAGGAATATCTTCAATATTTTTAACACTGACTTTTTTGTTGTTTATTTCCAGAATAATATCACCTTCTTTAATTCCACTTTTTTCTGC
>CAZRDZ010000078.1:0-5493 GCA_964599135.1 uncultured bacterium | reverse complement strand
GAGGTTAGAAGGTTTTGCCTTTTTCTCCTGTTTTCTTTTCAAGTTCAAGAAGTTTCTTTCCATATTCAAAGCCATCAATAACAGCAGGGTCATCACTTCTTATTGTCCTGCTTTTTGTTCTGTTTTCATTATAAAAATCTCTCTTTTCAATAATTTTCAAAAATCTCTCTCTAAAATCAGAGAAACTTTCTCCATAAATATGGTATGAATCAGAAATATCTGTGTATTGTCCAACTTCAATTTTCTCCCCTGTTTTTTCAGTTATTCTGTCAGCAATATATTTCTGTAAAGAAGTAAGTCCAAAAAGGTTCATAAAAGCGGCTCTATAAGCATCTCTTGAACGCCAGTGAGTATTCATCACAAGGAACGATTTATCGCCCTTTTTAAAAATACGGCACCATACTCTTTGAAGACAGGGAGGGTCATATGTGTTTGGGTCGTAAAAAGGTATCCAGGTGGTTGCCTGTGCTCTTCTTGAATAATATGCCTCTGAAAGTTTTTTTATTATATATTCAATCTGATTTACTTTTTTTTCATAACTTCCTTCTGGAAGATGATAATTAAAAAGGCGGTCATGGTAAGTATAAGTCCACATTTTTTCTTCAGGATTTATCCAGTGGTCATGAATTCCATTTACAATTTCCTGTCTGTATTTCTCAAGGTCTTCAAAGCCACCAGGAAAACCAAGATGAATTCTCGGTTCAGAAAATGGATTTTTTACAACCATTATCATAGTGCAATCTTTACTTGGTGGGTCCTGCTGTCTATCATATTCTGTCTTAATTTCAACCCCTTTTTCCCAGACAGCCAACACACTTTTTTCCCAGACATCTGCAATTGTTTCTCCTTCAATTCTTATAACAGGCATCATTATAACCTCCTTCGGAAAGGTATTTTTTCTAAAGGATAAGTATTTATTACAGAAGAAGGTGTAAGAAATCCTCTTCTTGCCATACCTATTCCAAACTTAATATATTTTAACATTCCTATATTGTGAGCATCTGTCCCGATTGAAAATTTAACATTTTTACTCTTTGCTTTCATAATATTTACATCATTAAGGTCAAGTCGGTCTGGATATGCATTAATTTCAAGAACCACATTATATTTACTTGCATATTCAATTACTTCATCTATATCAACATCGTATCCTTCTCTTCCACTTAACAATCTTCCCGTTGGATGAGCAATTATATCAACATATGGATTTTCAATCGCTTTTTTAATTCTTTCAGTTACATCTTTTTTAAATCCCTGATGAATTGCTGCTATAACAAAATCAAGTTCTTCAAGAATCTTATCATCATAATCAAGAGAACCATCTCCAAGAATATCAACTTCAATTCCTTTCAGAATTTTTATTCCTTTTATTTTCTGATTTAATTCATCAATTTCATCATTTCTTTTTTTTAATTCATCTTCATCAAGTCCATTTGCTATTTTTGATGTTTTTGAATGGTCTGCAATCCCCACATATTCGTATCCTATCTGTTTTGCAAAATTTGCTATTTCTTCAATTGTATTTACACCATCTGAATATTTTGAATGGATATGTAAATCACCTTTTATATCTTTTTCTTCTATAACTTCAGGCAATTTTCCTTCAAGAGATAGTTCAATTTCCCCTCTATCTTCTCTCATCTCAGGCGGTATCCAGACAAGTCCAAGTGAATTGTAAACTTCTTCCTCTGTTTTTCCTGCTATTTTCTTATTTCCTTTAAAAACACCATACTCACTTATTTTTAAACCTTTCTCTTTTGCAAGACCTCTTAATTTAATATTGTGTGCTTTAGAACCGGTAAAATACTGTAAAGCAGCACCATAACAATCTTCAGGTAAAACTCTTAAATCAACCTGTAAATTATTTTTTTTCATTATAACAGAACCTTTTGTTTCTCCTTTTGCAAGAATTTCCTTTACATCAGGTAAACTTACAAACTTTTCAATTATTTCTTTCCCATTTTCTCCTGTAACAAGTATATCAATATCTCCAACTGTTTCTTTCATTCTTCTTACTGAACCTGCTGGAGAAATTTTTTTAACATATTTTCTTAAACTTTCAACTATGCTTTCAACAATTGGAATGGCAACTCCTATAGGAATCCTTGATTTTCCCATTTTATAAAGTTCTACACCTCTTTTTATGTTTTCAACTTTTTTCTCTCCCATCCCGAATAATTTTGCAAGAGAACCATCCTCTATAACTCTTTCAAGGTCAGAAAGATTTTTAACATTCAGTTTATTATAAGCAAGATTTAATGTCCTGGGACCAAGATTTGGAATATCAAGAAGTTCTATAATCCCTTCCGGGATTCCTTTCATTGTCTCTTCATACTTTTTCATTTTCCCTGTTTTCAAATACTCATCAATTTTCTCAGCCATTCCTTTTCCGATGCCAGGGATATTTTCAAGTTCACCTTTCTTCCATATATCTTCAATTTCTTCTGGCAATTCTTTTATAATCCTTGCTGCTTTCCTGTAAGCACCAATTCTAAAAGTGCTATCCCCTTTAAATTCAAGAGCATCAGCAATTTTCTCAAAAATTTCAGCAATTTCAGTATTTTTACTCATTTTTTACCAACAGGACATAAATAGAACACATCTTCTTTTATTCCAAGAATCTTTTTAACTTTTTCATCATCAAAAGCCCCTATCATAACTGTTCCAGACCCAAGTGCTTCACATTGCAAATGAATATTCTGTCCACAATGACCTGCTTCTACAAAAACATATCTTTCTCCCCTTTTTCCATATCTTGATGTCGTTCTTTTAAAATCTCCAGAAATAACTATGACAATTGCAGCATTTTTTATAGATGTTTGATTTAAAGCAGCACGGGAAAGTTCAGTTCTCAAATCTCCTTCTTTTATAATTTCTATAGAATGATTATCTATATCATAATGGTAAATCCCTGCTTTTAAAGTTTCAACATTCCCAATTACAACATAAATTTCAAGTGGATATGTAGCACCTGCAGATGGAGCAGTTCTTCCACCCCAATCAGATGTTTTCCCATCTGTTGCCCACAGGAGTTGAGATAATTCTTTCAATGTTAAAGGTAATTTTTTATAGTTTCTTACAGACCTTCTTTTCTTTAATGCCTCCTCAACAGAAACTCCACTTTTAAGTTCTGGAGAAGGTAATTTTATTTTCCCCATATTTTAAATTTATAATTTTCAAAAAATCCTGTCAAAATGTCTTTGTCCCAGACCCAATTTGGTCTTAAAAAACTACCTTAGAATTATTTTTAAAACTTCTTCTGCATCACTATCTTTCATATAATCAGCCATTTTAAGGATTTCATCCTCACTGAAAGGCAAAATACTATCTGGAGAGGAAATGGTGGTGGAAGAAAGAACATTGAAAGTATAATAAGTAGTTCCTTTCTTTTTTGCAATATTCTCATTATGATTTATAAAAAAGAAGATTGAAAGCGAAAAAATAAAAAGGAGTGAAACAAGAGAAAAAACAACTTTCTTTTTTATTCTGAAATTTTTTCTCCCCTGTGGGACTCGTTCTAATATAACTTCCCTTTTTTCATCCCACCATTCAGAAGTAAAAACAGGAACTTCTATTTTCTTGCTTTCCTCAATTATCATTTTAATTTCATTATATTTATTTCTACATTTTTCACAATTTTCAATGTGAGATAAAAGTTGTTTTTTCTCTTCCTCACCAACTTCACCAAAAATCAAATCAACAATTTTCTCTTCAAATTTCTTGCATAACATTTTTTAACACCCCCTTATTCTTAAGATTTCTCCTCAATTTTTCAACTGTCTGGAAATATGTTGCCTTTACCGTTCCTTCCTTTGACTTTACAATCCTTGCAATTTCTTTATAAGGTAATTCTTCATATGTTTTAAGTATAAATATTGATTTCTGTTTTGGTGTTAAATTTTCAATTTCTTTTTGAATTTCTTTTTTTATATCTTTCAGAATAACCATTTTATCACTCTCTATTTTTTCCTTAATTCTGACAACATTTTCTTCAATTTCTCCTGTCTTTATTTTTTTTCTCCTTCTAATATAATCATAGGAAAGATTGATAACTATTCTATAAATCCATGTATAAAATTTTGCTTCACCCCTGAAACTATCCCACTTCTGGAATGCCTTTGTAAAACTTTCCTGCACTATATCTATTGCATCTTCCTGATTGCCAACCATCCTGAATGCTACACTGTATAGTTTCTCTCTGTATTCTCTGTAAAATTTATCAAATTTTTCTTTCTTTTCCACTTTTTTCTGACGGTTCTGTTGATAAAAAGTTTAGTATATGGTATATTAAATTTCATAATAAAAAAAGTGAAAAATCAACAGGAGGCAGATAATGGCAAAGAGAAGTCCATCTGTCCTTAAAAGACAGAGACAGGAAAAGAAAAGAGCAGCAAGAAACAAAATGATAAAATCAAGAATTAAAACATTTGTTAAAAAAGCAAAAAAAGCCGCTCTTGAAAATGATAAAAATCTTGAAAACTATTTAAAAACAGCAATAAAAGAAATTGATAAAGCAGTAAGTAAGGGAATTCTTCACAAAAACACAGCAGCAAGGAAAAAAAGTCGCCTTTTACATTATATAAAAAAGTATAAAACAGGTATAGCCCAACAACAGGAAAATCAGGAAAAAAAGTAGTAAAAGAAAATTTCAAGTTCTTCCCCTGGATGAATTCTCCCTATCTTTAGTGAAAAATCAAGTTCAGACAGTTGTTCAAATTTTTTAATTATATCTTTACTTATTTTTTTCCTTTTAAGGAGAAGGTTTTTCAGATAAATATGAGCAGCAGCAACCACAACCTGAAAATTCCTTTCTCTTTGTGTAATATATTCTTTTATTAAACTTCTCAATCTTTCTTTATCTTCCCTCTTTATTTTATAAATTTGAGAAAAAAGGATATCCTCAGGAGTTTTAAATATATTGAATTCTTTTGCATATTTTTTAAGAGGTGCTTTTATATCTGCTCCTGTTATTATAATAAAAGTATTTTTTACTCCATTTTTAATTATCTTCTCAAGGACTTCGCATTCTCTTTTTTTTAAATTTTCACAATTTTTTATAACAATCAATTTTTTTTCACAAAAAACAGGAAGAAAATCCATCTCCTCAATAATTTTTTCAAAAGGCATCTCGCCTGCATAAAAAATCTTTCTGTCAAAATCACTGAATTTATATTTTTCATTCAACTCATTATAAATTTCATCAAATGCCGATAAGTTCTGTCCGATAATAACAAAGAGATTTTTAATCTTTTTATCTTTTTCACTCATTTTCTATAAGAATTGAGTAGATTTTAACTGCTATTTTTCTCGTAATTTCGTTAAGAATTTTTTCCTCTTCATACGATTTTGAAAGGGAATAGGAAACCGATTGAGTAAACTTCTTTCTTAAAATACTATTTCCTCTCTCAATAAAAAGTTCTCCATCAACAGTTAATCTACTATTTACAATTTCATCACTATTTTCTTTTGCATAAAAAAGAGGAGTTCTATTTA
>CAZRDZ010000077.1:0-5498 GCA_964599135.1 uncultured bacterium | reverse complement strand
GCGAAAGGGCTTGCATATATCCATAAAAATAGAATAATACATAAAGATATTAATCCAACAAATATCCTTCTAAATTTCTCTCTTGATAAAGTAAAAATGACTGACTTTGGTTTATCAAGAAGGAATTTTTTATTCAACAAAGAAAAAAAACAAGGAGGAACGCTTTATTATCTTGCTCCTGAAATTCTCAAAGGGGAAAAAGCATCTATAAAAAGTGATATATATTCATTTGGTAAAACAATTGAAAGGGTTTATAATGAACTTAACTTTGATATACCTGATAATATTAAATATATAATTGATATTTCAACAAAAGAAAATCCAGAAAGTAGATTCTCAAGCATAGAAGATATAATCTATATTCTGGAAAACTGATGAAATTTGAAATTGTTTATTCACCAGAATTTTTGAATTTTTATGAAAAAAGCCATCCTGAATGTCCCGAAAGGATTGAAGTTATCTATAATTATTTGGTGAAAAAAGGTGTAGGGAATTTTGTTCAACCCGAATTACTTGATGAAAATATTCTTTCTCTTGCTCATAGTGATTTCCTTATTGAAAATGTTAAAAATAATGAGTTTTTTGACCCTGATACTCCCAACATTCCTGATATTTACAAATATTCTTTTCTTGCTGTATGTGGTGCAGTTAAAGCAGGAGAAATATCTTTGAAATCGGAGAAAACAGGGATTTTTCTTGGCAGACCTCCAGGTCATCATGCCGGTTATAATTTTCTTGGTGGTTTTTGCTATTTCAATAATATGGCAATTACGGTAAAAAAGATTATAAAAGAAAATAGAAAAGTTGCTGTCCTTGATATTGATGGTCATCATGGAAATGGGACAGAGGATATTTTAAAAATGGAAGAAGGAGTGATATATATTTCTCTTCATCAGTATCCTGCTTTTCCCGGGACAGGTATAACTTCTTTTGAGAATTGTTATAACTTTCCAGTTGCACCAGGGACAGGTAATAAGAAGTATATTGAAAAATTTAAAATGGCAATTGATATAATAAAAAAATTTTCACCTGATATTATCGGAATTTCATTGGGGCTTGATACTCACAAAAAAGACCCGCTTCTCTCCCTTAACCTTGATGAAACAGATTACTATGAAATGGGAAAAGAAATAGGTTCTCTCGGTATAAAGACATTTATTTTACTTGAAGGTGGTTATAACCTTGAAGTTGTCGGGAGTTCATTTTATTGTTTTATAAGTGGGATTGAAAAGGGAAAGAAATGAATTTTATTGTTGAGGTTTTTTATAAAAGGAATATATTTGATGCTTTCGGACATCAGATTGAAAAAAGTATTGAAGAAATTGGTATAAAGGGTATTGATAAAGTTAAAGTTTCTGATTTATATTCCTTTGATGGGGATATAAGTTTGAAAGAAGTAAAAGAAATTGCTGAAAATATTCTTCTTGATAAAGTTTCTCAAAAATATTCAACAGGTAAAAGATTTCTAAAGAAAAGAAATGTGTGGATTGTGGAGGTCTGGTATAAACAAGGTGTTACTGACCCTGTTGCAGAAACAACAAAGAAAGCGATTTATGATTACGGATTGAAAAAAGAAGTAAATATCTCAACAGGGAAAAAGTATTATATTTATGGAAACTTCAATAAAAATCAAATAAAAAAAATATGTGAGAGATTACTTGTAAATTCATTAATTCACAATTATAGAATAGGGAAGGGAGAATAGATGGGGTTATATGCGAAAGAGATTGATTTAATTGGGAAAAGTGATAAGGAATTGATGGAAATAAGCAGAAAAGGATTACTTTCTCTTGATATTGATGAAATGAGACAGATAGAAAAATATTTTAGAAAAATTGGAAGAAATCCCACTGATTGTGAACTTGAAACAATTGCACAGACATGGTCAGAACATTGTTATCATAAAACATTTAAAGCAAAAATTGATTATTTTGAAAAAATAAACGGGAAAGAAAAAAAGAAAAAAATTGTCCTTCTGAAAGAAATAATGGAAGTGACAGAAAAGTTAAAGTCCCCATTATGTGTTTCTGTTTTTAAAGATAATGCAGGAATTATAAAACTTGATAAAAAATATGGAATTGCTTTTAAAGTTGAGACACATAATCACCCAAGTGCTCTTGAACCGTATGGTGGAGCAGGAACAGGTATAGGTGGAGTTATAAGGGATATTCTTGGAGCAGGTCTTGGAGCAAAACCAATTTTAAATACAGATGTTTTCTGTTTTGGTAATCTTGATACTCCTTTTGAAAAATTACCAGATGGTGTCTTACACCCGAGAAGGATTTTTAAAGGAGTTGTAAGTGGAGTGAGAGATTACGGGAATAGAATGGGTATCCCAACAGGAAATGGTGCTATTATTTTTGATGAAAGATATACAAGCAACTGCCTTGTTTATTGCGGAACTGCCGGGTTAATTCCTCTTGAAAAAGTTAAAAAAAATGTGTGTGAAAATGACTATATTGTTGTTATTGGAGGAAGGACAGGCAGAGACGGAATTCACGGAGCGACATTTTCTTCAACAAGTTTAGAAAAAGACATCCCAACGAGTGTTGTCCAGATTGGAAATCCAATCGTTGAAAAGAAGTTTATGGATGTTTTACTTGTTGCAAGGGATAAATTTCTTTATAACTCAATAACTGACTGTGGAGCAGGAGGACTATCTTCTGCAATTGGGGAAATGGGTAAAAATATAGGAGCAGAGGTTTACCTTGATAAAGTGCCACTTAAATATGAAGGTTTAACTGGATGGGAGATATGGGTTTCTGAATCACAGGAAAGAATGGTTCTTTCAGTTCCTGAAAAAAAATTGAAAAAATTATTAGAACTTTTTTCTTCTGAAAATGTTGAAGCAGCAGTTATAGGAAAATTTGTAAAAACAGGGAAACTTAAAATCCATTATAAAAATGAAATTATCTGCAATATTGATATGGAATTTTTGCATAAAGGAATACCAGAGAAATTTCTCTCAGGGAAATTTGAATTTAAAAAGAAAGGAGAAATAAGGAATAAAAAATTTGATTTAAAGGAAGGTATTTTGAAAGTTCTTTCAAGTCCTGTTGTTTCTTCAAAAGAAGATGTTATAAGGCAATATGACCATGAAGTTCAGGCACATACTATTTTAAAACCTCTTGTTGGTAAAAATGGTCCTTCTGATGGTGTGGTTCTTAAAGTCCTGTATAACAAAAATTATGGGATTGCTGTTGGCTGTGGTATAAACCCATTTTATGGAGATATTGACCCATATTATATGGCTGGATGCTGTATAGAAGAGGCAATAAGAAATGTTGTTTGTTGTGGGGCTAATCCAGAAAAAATTGCTATTCTTGATAATTTCTGCTGGGGAGATGTTAAAGATGAAAAACAACTTGGTTGTCTTGTAAGATGTGTTGAGGGCTGTAAGGATTTTGCTTTAAAGTATAGAGTTCCATTCATTTCAGGTAAAGACAGTTTAAATAATTTCTTTGTTGATAAAAATGGAAAAGAAGTTTCAATTCCAGGGACACTTTTGATTTCAAGTGTTGGGATTGTTGAAAATATAAAAGATGTTGTTTCATCCAACTTTAAAAAAGCAGGTAACTTAATATACATTTGCGGACTTACAAAAAGAGAAATGGGTGGGTCTCAATTTTTCAAAGTAGTTGGTTTTAAAGGTGGAGAAGTTCCTGTGCCTGAACCTGAGAAATCTATGGATTTGATGAAGAAAATTTATAAGGCAATAAAAATGAAAATTGTAAAGTCCTGCCATGACTGTTCTGATGGTGGGTTTGCTGTTTGTATTTCTGAAATGATGATAGGAGGAAAAACAGGAGCAGAAATTGAAATAGATAAAATTCCTTCAAAGGATAATTCAATTGAAACATTGCTTTTTTCCGAATCACAGGGAAGATTTGTTGTTGAGGTGGAGGAGAAAGATAAAGAAAAATTTGAAAAAATTATGATTGGTTGTGATATTTCAAATATAGGTAAAGTGATGGATAAAAAACTTTTTAGAGTTTTTAGTGGGAGAAAAAAATTGTTTGAAATACCTGTAGAAGTTCTGGATAAAAGATGGAGGAGTGGAGTTAAATGGTAAATGTCTTAATTTTAAGAGTTGCCGGGACAAATTGTGATGTTGAGACAGAATGGGCTTTTAAACTTGCAGGTGCAAAAGCAGAGAGAATTCATATTAACAGAATTATTGAGAATAAAAAAATTCTTGAAAAATATCAGGTTCTTGTAATTCCCGGTGGATTTGCTTATGGGGACGATATTGCAGCAGGTAAAGTTCTTGCAAATCAAATAAAATATAAATTGTGGGATGAAATATGCAAATTTATTGAATCAAAAAAAGTAATTATTGGAATTTGTAATGGTTTTCAGGTTCTTGTTAAAGCAGGAATTTTACCCTGGACAGGCGAGCAAAAAGTAACACTTACCTGGAATAATTCAGCAAGGTTTGAAGATAGATGGGTTTATCTTAAAGTAGAGAAAAGTAATTCTCCGTTTTTTAAAGGACTTCCAGAGGTGATAAGATTACCAGTTGCTCATGCTGAAGGGAAATTTATATCAGAAAATAAAGATATTCTGGCAAAAATTAAAAAGGAAAAACTTATTATTTTGAGATATTGTGATGAGAAAGGGAATTTTGCTGGTTATCCTTATAATCCAAATGGCTCTGTTGAAAATATAGCAGGAATATGCAATAAGACAGGACTTGTTTTTGGTATGATGCCTCATCCTGAAAGATGTATTTTGAAATATCATTTTCCTGACTGGACATCCTGCAATTACAAAAATAAATTTGCTTATGGGTTTAAAATTTTTAAGAATGTGGTAGAATATTTTCTTTAAGGCAATTTAAATATTAGTAATAAAATACAAATGGAGGAGTAAAGTGGAGGATGAAATACTTAAAAAGGCAGAAGTTTTAATTGAAGCATACCCTTATATAAAAAAATATAAAGGGAAAACATTCGTCATTAAAATTGGTGGGAGTATATTGAGGATTGATGAAGCAAAAGAAAATATTTTACAGGATATTGCTTTTCTTGAAGTTGTTGGAATAAATGTAATTTTAATATGTGGTGGCGGGCCATTTATTACTGAAGAGATAGAAAAAAGAGGAGGTAAAGTAAAGTTTATTGATGGTCTCAGAATAACTGATAAAAAAACACTGGAAATAGTAAAAAGTATTCTATTCAATGTGAGAGATTCAATTATAAATGAACTTAAAAATAAATTTAATTTATCTGCTTCATCTCTTACTCCTGAAGAAAAATTCATAACAGGTAAAAAAATCCATTATCAGAGAGGAGAAGAGGTGGTTGACCTTGGTTTCGTTGGGCAGGTCGTTGATGTTAACATTAAATATATAGAGGAAAAACTCAAAAAAGAAAAGGTTCTTGTTGTTGCTCCTCTTGCATTTGATAAAGAAGGAATACTTTTAAATATAAATGGGGATGCTGTTGCTTCTTCAATTGCTGAAAATATGAAAGCAGAAAAGTTAATTTTTATTACTG
>CAZRDZ010000076.1:0-5557 GCA_964599135.1 uncultured bacterium | reverse complement strand
ACAAATTCTATTTCCCTTGGAATTTCATGTTTTCCCAGATGCTTCCTGCAAAAAGCGATAATTTCTTTCCTTTCTACTTTTTCTCCATTTTTTAAAACTATTACTGCTTTTGGGACTTCACCATAAACAGGATGTGATTTGGGGATTACTGCTACTTCTGAAACAGATGGATGTCTGTAAATAACTTCCTCAATTATTCTTGGGTAAACATTCATACCGCTTACAATTATCATATCCTTTTTTCTGTCAACTATGTAAAAGTATCCATCTTCATCTTCATAACCTATATCTCCTGTTCTGAACCATTCTCCAAAAAATGATTTTTTTGTTTCTTCTTCCATTTTGTAATACCCTTTCATTACATTTTCTCCCTTTACAACTATTTCCCCTATTTTCCCTTTTTCCAGTTCATTCCCTTCATCATTAACTATTTTCATCTTAACTTCAGGTATTGGTTTCCCTATGGAACCAGGTTTACATATTCCACCAATTGGATTAACTGAAGTAACAGGTGAACATTCTGTAGGACCATCTCCTTCATATATAATTTTCCCATACTTTTTCTCAAATTTCTCTTTTATTTCAACTGGTAAGCCAGCACCTCCTGATATGCAGAAACGGAGAGAAGAAAGAAACGGCTTCATTTCATCCGGTAAACTGGCAAGAACATTATACATTGACGGAACTCCCATAAAAATTGTACTTTTTGTATTTTTTATTGCTTCTACAACTTCCACAGGAGCGAATTTTATAACAAGAGAGATTGTTGCACCTATTGTCAGAGGTGTTAACATACAGGCAGTTGCTCCAAAAGCGTGAAAGAGAGGTAAAACTGTTAGAAAAATATCTCTTTCACTTATGGGAACCGCTTTAATTATTGAACTGACATCAAACAGAAGGTTTCTATGAGTTAACATTGCTCCTTTTGGTTTTCCTGTGGTGCCTGAAGTATATAAAATAGCACAAACATCTTCTTTCTGATTTATTTTTGGAATTTCAAATTCACTCTTTTCTGTTCTAAAAATATCTTTAAAACTAAAAGAATTAAATTGACTTTTTTCACCTGTGGAAATTAAAACAGGTGGTAAAGAAGTTTTTATTTCAGAAATTCTTTCCTCAAAACCGGCAAAATATACAAAAGCAACAGCATCAGAATTCTTTATTACATACTCTATTTCTTCTGGACTTAAAAGAATATTCACTGGAACAACTGTTGCTCCTGTTTTTACAATACCAAAATAACTTATTATAAATTCAGGAATATTAGGACAGTAAAGGCAAACATTTTTACTCCTGCCTATGTTATTTTTTTTCAGAAAAGACGCAAGTTTGTTTGAAAGATTTTCAAGTTCTAAATAAGAAAGTTTATTTTCTCTGAAAATTACACCTGTTTTATCCTTAAAAGTTTCAGCACTCTTTCTTAATATTTCTCCAACTGAATTAATTTTATCCTGCATATTCTTTAATGAATTACTCTTAAAAAAAATCTTTCTACTTTTTTCTATAACCTTCTTCCATCTTCTCTTTTAAATTTTCTTATTTTAAGCATATCAATTTCAGAATATAAAATTGATGCCTTTTTGTCAAATTTAAACATTTGAATATAATATATGGAAAAATGGGAAAATATAAATTTTATGACCTTGTAGAAATTGTCAGGAAATTAAGGGGTGAGAAAGGATGTCCCTGGGATAAAAAGCAGACACATAAATCATTAATAAAATATCTCAAAGAAGAAACAGAGGAATTGATAAAAGAAATAGAAAAAGATAATATCGGGGGAATAAAAGATGAACTGGGAGATGTTTTATTACAGGTTGTTTTTCACACTCAGATAGAAAAAGAAAAAGGAAATTTTGATATTGATGATGTTATTGATAATATATGCAGGAAAATGATAAGAAGACATCCACATGTTTTTGGAAATTTGAAAGTTAAGAGTGAGGAAGAAATAGAGAAAAACTGGGAAAATATAAAAAAGGGAGAAAAGTCCCGTGGAGGACCGTCCTCCACAGATAATTAAAGTTTATTTTTCAACTTTAATTCACCTGTTTTAAATGCTTTTAAATTTAACTCTATGAATTCTTTTTTTACAAGTTTTCTTATTGATTTTATAAGGGAGTTCTTTTTTAACGGAATGAAATATGAAGTATATCCAAGCATAAGAATATTTACAACTCTTACAGAACCAATTTTTTTTGCCATTTCAGTAAAGTTTTCAATGTAAATTCTCTCTGTTTTCTTCTTTATAATTTTAACCACTTCTTCTTCCTCATAATCCTGTCCTAAAACAGGAATTTTATAACTATTAACAATGCATACTCCATTTTTTTTAAGATAAACTGAATATCTTGCTGCCTCAAGTGGTTCAAATCCAATAAGCAAATCTGCTTTCCCAGAGGGAATTTTTGGTCCATAATTACAATTAAGCCGTATGTGTGCTTCAACAGAACCACCTCTCTGAGCCATTCCATGAACTTCAACTCCTCTAACAGAAACTCCTTCTTCAACAGCAGAAACTCCTATTACATTTGAACAGAGAAGTATTCCCTGTCCACCAACTCCACATATTAATATATCAAATTTTTTTCTCATTTTTTTCTATTGCTCCAGAAGGACAGATTTCTTCGCACATTCCACATCCATTGCATAAAATTCCTATTTCTGCTTTTTTATTTTTAAAACTTATTGCAATACACCCAAGTTCTAAACAAAGTTTACACCCCTTACATTTTTCCGGCTTCACAAAATATTGAACCCTTTTTTCTTTTGATATAAGAACACATTCTCTTTTGAAAATTATTACTTTTAATCCATCTTTATTTTTTATTTCCTTTACCTTTTTCACCGATTTTTTAATTTCATAAGGGTCAACTTCAATTACATTTTTAACCCCACAACCTTCAATAAGTTTTTTTAAATCAATATTAGTTGTTTCTCCCCCTTTAGCATTTATACCTGTTCCTGGATGTGGCTGGTGTCCTGTCATTGCTGTTGTTCTATTATCAAGAATGGATATAACCTGATTACTCTTATTGTAAACAGCGTTAATAAGTCCTGGAATTCCTGTATGAAAAAAAGTGGAATCCCCAATTATTGAAACCACATCCTTTTTTTCAAATCTTGAAACTCCTGTGCCAACAGTTATCCCTGCTCCCATACAGAGACAGGTATCAATTGTTCCAAGTTTAATCCCGAGAGTATAACAGCCAATATCACCTGTGAAAATTGCATCCTTACCAAAAACTTTTTTAAGGATGTAAAAAGAACCAAGATGAGGGCATCCAGCACAAAGCACTGGTGGTCTTACAGGGAGGGAAATAGAATATGTTTTTTTTCTTTTGCCTTTTATTTTAGAAAATGTCTCTTCAACTTTATCAACTGAAAGTTCTCCGCTTTTTTCAACAAAATTATTCGTCTTTCCATATATTTTATTTTTTAGATTAAATTTTTTTGAATAAAAATAAATAAGTTCTTCAACAACATTATCTCCTTCTTCAAAAATAATAACTTCACTAATATCTTGTAGAAATTTTTTTACTTTTTTTTCTGGAAGGGGATAAGTTCCGATTTTTAAAATAGAACAGGAAATTTTCTCTGTTTCAACAAATTCTTTAACATAACTGTAAGTGAGACCACAGGCCACAACTCCAATTTTCCCTTTCTTTTTTTCCAGTTTATTAAATGGTAATTTATCAATTTCTTTTTTTATAATTTCCTGTTTTTGGAGCAAATTTTTAAGTGCTACTCTTGCATTTGAAGGAACCATAACAAATTTTAATGGGTCTTTTTCAAAGCCATATTTTCCTTTCCTCTTTTTTCTACAACCAATTGAAACATCTGCTTTGCCATGAGATAATCTTGTAACACTTCTTATCATAACAGGAAGAGAAATCTTTTCAGAAAAATCAAAAGCAAAAATTACCATATTTTTTGCTTCCTGAATTGAAGATGGTTCAAAACACACTGTTTTTGAAAATTGCCAGTATCTTCTGCTATCCTGTTCATTCTGGGAAGAGTGAGCGAATGGGTCATCAGCAACAATCAAAAGTATCCCACCCTTTACTCCTGTGTAAATAGAAGTCATAAAAGGGTCAGCGGCAACATTTAAACCAACATGTTTCATAATTACACAACTTCTTCCTCCTGCTAAACTAACTCCATAAGCATTCTCATAAGCAACTTTCTCATTTATACTCCATTCAACATATATATTTTTATTCCCAATTATCTCAACAAGTTTCTCTGTTATTTCAGAAGAAGGAGTGCCAGGGTAAGAAAAAGAAGCATCAACTCCACCTTCATAAAGTCCATAAGCAATCGCTTCATTTCCCAGCATATATTTTCTTTTCATAAACATCCTTTTTCAATATTTTATCATAATTCGTAGTTTTGTGGCGGAATAATTCTCATTTTTATCAATTTCTCCTTTATTTTATCATTTATATCATTCAGGTCTAAAATTCTTTTAAAGGTGCAGTTATCCATTATTTTTTCTTCACCTGTACAAAAACTTGACAGGAAGAAAAAGAAACTGATATAATTTATCAAAATTAAAAAAGGAGGGAGATATGAAGGAAAAGTTGATGCCAGTAATTCTGGTGATTATAATTCTTGCTGCTTTGGGATTTATCGTAAAACAAGCAATTCCCAAAAAGCCAGTTTACGAAACAATTCTGGTGGATGTAAAAGCAAAAAAGATGTTTAAACAGGAATTGCCTGCACAAGGTGAGATTACATATCCTATAAAGTCACCATACAGTGGAGAAAAAACTGCCTATCCTGTTTACAAATGCACAAAATGTGGAGAGATTTTTGCTTATGTTCCATATATTCCGAAAAGTCCTGAAGATGAGGCAGCAATAAATCCAGACCTTGTGATACCTAAATGTCCAAAATGTGGGTCAATAGAAATTACAATTCCTGAAATACCAGAAGGAAAAAAAGAAATTGATGTAAATCAATCAGAAATACCCATTGTGGATATGAATAAGCAAGTAAGCAAATAAGTTAAACCCTGAAAAATTTAAAAGGTTTATTTTTGTAAGAGAGGGTCTGGAATACCTGCTTCTCTAAATCCAATTTCACGGAGGCGACAACTGTCACATTTTCCGCAGGGCTTTTTAGTATTTCTATAACAGGACCAGGTTATTGAAAAATCAAGACCAAGTTCAATCCCCTTTTTGACTATTTCGCTTTTTGAAAGATAAAGTAATGGCGCTTCTATTTTAATTTTTCCTCCTTCAACTGTTTTTTTAGTCGCTACATCAACAAGTTTCTGAAAATTTTTTATGAAAATAGGTCTGCAATCAGGATATCCAGAATAATCAACAGAATTTACTCCTGTAAATATTCCCTCTGCATCAATTGTTTCTGCATAAGCAAGGGATATAGAAAGTAAAATTGTATTCCTTGCAGGAACATAAGTTGGAGGAATTCCTTTTTTTGTTTTTTCTGGTATTTTTATTTTTCTTTTTGTAAGTGCTGATTTAACCCAGGAAAAATCAAAGTTTAAAATTAAATGTTTTTCACATTTTAAAAATTTTGCTATTTTTTT
>CAZRDZ010000075.1:0-5559 GCA_964599135.1 uncultured bacterium | reverse complement strand
TGTCCAAAACTTGTTCTGAATTTTAACTTTCCAAGAAGTTTTATAAGTTCAGGATGGACATTTTCAATTCCCACTTCAAATATGGCTGTGTTGCCTTCTTCAACCATTTTTTCATCAATTTCTTTTTTAACCTTCTCAACCACCTCTTCAATTCTTCCTGGATGTATCCTTCCATCTGAAATTAATCTTTCAAGTGCAATTCTTGCAAGTTCTCTCCTGTAAAGGTTAAAAGAAGAAAGAGTTACTGCTTCAGGAGTATCATCAACAATGAGGTCAACTCCTGTCATCGCTTCAAATGCTCTGATATTTCTTCCTTCTCTTCCTATAATTCTTCCTTTAATTTCGTCATTTGGTAAACTTACAACAGAAACTACATTCTCACTTGCTTCCTCTGGAGCAAGCCGTTGCATTGCTGTAAGGAGTATTTCTTTTGCTTTTTTTTCAGCATTCAACTTTGCTTCTTCTTCAAGTTTTTGCTGGTAGTTCATTGCTTCCTTTCTTGCTTCTTCTTCCATAAGTTTCAGAAGCTGGTTTTTTGCTTCCTCTCTTGAAATTCCACTTATTGTCTCAAGTTTTCTCTTCTCATCCTCTATAAGAGATGTCAGATGTAATTCCTTATTCCTGATTTCTTCCTGTTTTTTCCTTAATTCTTCCTGTGCCCTTGCTATCTCTTCACTTTGTTTTTCAATAAGTTCTGCTTTTCTTTCAAGATTAAGTTCTCTCTGTTGAAGTCGTCTTTCCTGAAATTGTAATTCTTTCTTTTTATTTCTTGTTTCTTTTTCAAACTCATTTCTAAGTCGGTAAAGCGTCTCTTTCGCCTCAATGTCAATTTCTCTCTTTTTACTTAAAGCGACCTGTTCTGCCTCTTCAATTATTTCTTTTGCTCTTTTTTCTGCTGCTTTTATCGTTCTCTCTGCAATAAATTTTCTCCAGAGATATCCGATTAAAATTGCTATTGCTCCCCAGAGAATAAATAATGGAACAATCAGTTTTATTGTATTTACTGCTGGCAATTTTAACCACCTCCTTTACTTTCGCTGTTTTTCCAGCAATTAAGTAAAGGAATTATCCGGCAGGCAGTTTGAAACAAATTTAGGATTGGGTCTGGTTAATCTATATAAACTTATTACTTTTTTCTGTTTTATTGTATTTTTCATTTTATATAATTACCAGTTTTACCGAGTGTATTGCCGGAAATTCCTTTATTTTATTTAATACCTTTTTATCTATACTCTGGTCAAGATTTAAAACTGTAATTGCAGGTCCTCCTTTTTTCCTTCTTCCAAGCGTCATAGAAGCAATGTTTACCCCTTCTTTTCCAAGAACCGTCCCAATATGCCCCATTATTCCAGGCTTATCTTCATTATAGCACACAAGTAAACAACCTTTAGGTGTTGCTTCAACTGAAAACCCATCAATTTTTACAATTTTTTCTTCTTTATTCTCCAGAATTGTTCCTGAAACTGATATCTTTTTTTCATTTTTCACCTCAACAGTTATAAGATTTACAAATTCTTCTCCACTTTCCTCTCTGATTTCTTTTAGCGATATCTCTTTTTCCTTCAAGAGAAGAGGAGCATTTACTATATTAACATTATAGTTTTTAAAAAGTCCCATAATTATGTGATACCTAAGAAGAGAAAGGTCATAATTAACAATTTCTCCTGAATATTTTATGGTAATTCTGTTAATTTCTCCATCCACTATCTGGGAAAGAAAAATCCCCATTTTCTCACCTAATGAAAGATACCCCCGTAATTTACTCATCGTTTCTTCATCAAGATAAGGGACATTAACTGCATTTTTAACAACTTTCTTTTCAAACGCTTCTACGATTTGATTTGCAAGTTGAACTGCAACATTTTCCTGTGCTTCTTCTGTAGATGCTCCAAGATGAGGAGTTACAATTACCTGTTCAAGTGCAAGCAAAGGAGAATTTTCTGGTGGTTCTTTTTCAAAAACATCCAATGCCGCCCCTTTTACTTTCCCTTTCCTTATATATTTATAAAGAGCATCTTCATCAACTACCCCTCCTCTTGCAACATTTATAATTCTTACGCCATCTTTCATAGTTTCAAATTCTTTTTCTCCAATTATATGATATGTTTTTTCTGTCAGAGGGATGTGGAAAGAAATAAAATCTGCCTGTTTTAAAAGCCCTTCAATATTCATAACAGTTATGCCAATATCTCTTAAAGTAAATTCATCAACAAAAGGGTCATAACCAATTATCTTCATTCCCAGTCCTTTAGCAATTGTTGCAACCCTTTTTCCAATTCTTCCAAGCCCTATTATTCCAAGTGTTTTTCCATAAAGTTCTGTTCCCATAAATTTCTTCCTCTCCCATTTTCCACTTTTTACATGAGAATTGGCAGAAGGAATATTTCTTGCAAGAGCCATCATAAGAGCAATTGTATGTTCTGCTGCAGAGATAGTATTTCCTTCAGGAGCATTCATAACAATAATTCCATGAGAAGTGGCTGCTTCCACATCAATATTATCAAGTCCAACTCCTGCTCTTCCAATTATTTTTAATTCTTTACCTCTTTCAATAACTTCCTTTGTTATCTTTGTTCCACTTCTTACAATAACAACATCGTATTTCCCAATAATATTATAAAGTTCTTCTGGTTTCTTTTTTCCCACCTGGTCCACTTCAAAACCTGCTTTTTCCAGTATTTTCACACCTGCTTCTTTTAAAGGGTCAGTAATTAAAACCCTGGTTTTACCCATTTCTGCCTCCTTAAAAGGATATTTTACATTTATAGGAAAAAAGTGTCAAATTTTTTGCTTATATAAGAATTTTTAACTGAAAGAAACTATTTAACTTTCTAAAATCCATAATTGTAATTTTTCAGCAAGTGTGCCGAATTTATCTTTAATTTCTTCAATAAACTTTTCTTTTTCTTCTTCTGTTTTTATTTCACTCATCTTTTTATAAATGTAAAATCTTAAAGATGGGCTTTCAACAATATCAGATGGAAGAATGGAGTTAAATTTCACTTCTTTTTCCTTTTCAACTTTCTCTCCTTTTATTTCTCCCATAACTTCTCTCCAGAATTTACAGTATAAGTTAAATCCAACCATATCAATAAACCCATGTTGCTGTTTACCAAGAATATTTCCTGCTCCTCTTATTTCAAGGTCTTTCAATGCGATTTTATATCCACTCCCGGGACTATTCAGTTTCTGCAATGCATCAATCCTTTTCTTCAAGTTTTCATTTATCGGGATGTGAGGTGGAATAAAAAAGTATGCATAAGCACGCCATTTATACCTTCCAACTCTTCCTCTTAATTGATAAAGGTCAGAAAGTCCATACCTTGTTATATTGTCAACTATTAAAGTATTTGCTCCCGGCACATCTATTCCATTTTCAACAATACTTGTAGCAACAAGAACATCAATTTCTCCTTTTGAGAATGACCGCATAATTGAGGAAAGTTTTTCCGGTTTCATTTTACCATGAGCAACTTCAATTTTTGCCTCTGGTATAAGTTTTTCAAGTTTTCTTTTTACCTTATCTATATCGTAAACATAATTGTGAAGATAAAATGTCTGCCCTCCCCTTTCTATCTCTTTTTTTATTGCCTGTTTTACAATTCCTTCATTATAAATCCCTGCATAAGTTATAACAGATAATCTTCCTGCTGGTGGTGTCTCAATCAAACTTATATCTTTTAAACCACTTAATGCCATATAGAGAGTTCTGGGAATTGGAGTGGCTGTTAGAGTTAAAACATCAACCCTTTTGAAAATTGTTTTTATTTTTTCTTTATGAACAACTCCAAATTTCTGTTCCTCATCAATTATAAGAAGTCCAAGGTCTTTAAAACCAATATCATTCTGTAGAAGTCGGTGTGTCCCTATTATTATGTCAACTTTTCCGTTTTTTAAATTCTCAATTATTTCTTTCTGCTTTTTTTCAGGGACAAGACGGGAAAGTTGTCTGATTATTACAGGGAAATCAGCAAATCTCTCTGTAAAGGTTAAATAATGCTGGAGACATAAAACAGTTGTTGGGACAACAATAGCAACCTGTTTCCCGCTTAAAACTGCTTTAAAAGCACACCTCATAGCAACTTCTGTTTTCCCGTATCCTGAATCACCGCATATAAGACGGTCTGTTATTTTATCACTTTCCATATCTCTTTTTGCCTCTTCAATTGCTTTCATCTGGTCTTCTGTCTCTGTATAGATAAAACTTTCCTCAAACTCTTCCTGCATTTTATCATCTGGCAAAAACCTATATCCTTTTTCCTTTTTCCTTTCAAGGTAAAGATTGTATAAATCTGAGGCGAGGTCTCTTATTGAATTTTTAACTTTCTCTCTGAGTTTAATCCAGTTTTTACTTCCAAGTTTTGATAACTGTGGTTTTTTATCGCCTATGTATTTATGGACAAATTGTATTTGTTCAACAGGGATGTAAAGTTTATCCCCGCATTGGTATTCTGCAACAATAAATTCTCTTTCTTCTCCATCTATATCCATTTTTTCCATTCCAAGAAATTTCCCTATCCCCTCATTGTAATGAACAATAAAGTCCCCCTTTTTTATTTCATCCCAGCTACTTAATTGTTTTAAGTTTCGCTTCTTGAAGGGCGCATATTTTACTTTATATCTACCAAAAATTTCATCATTACTTAAGAAAGAAATATTTTCTTCAGGAATAGAAAAACCGCTTGAAAGGGTTCCATTTAGAAATTCAATATTTGATGTATCAAGACCTTTCTCTTCAAGGATTTCTTTAAGCCGCTGACCCTGAGAATCTGATTGAGAAAAAACTTTTATTTTTTCATCAGGATAACAATTCCATATAAAATCATCTCCTATTTTAAACCTTTCTACTGTAGGAAAAACATTGAAGAAAAATATCTTCCCTTTTTTAAATGAATCAATGTTCTCACTTACGATAATTGAATTTTCAATTATTTCATAAATGGTCTCACTTATCTTATTACCTTTTTTTAGATATTTTTCTACATTTACTACAAAACTTACTCCATCAACTTGAGAGAAAAATTTTTCAGTACTTTCTCCAGCAAAAAATTCACTTAAAGGAGAAATATAAACTTTTTCAATCTTTTCAAAAGAACTTTGAGATGAAACCTCAAATTTTCTTATTGAGTTTATATAATTTCCAAGAAATTCCACTCTTAAAGGAAATTCAGAAAACGGGGGAAAAAAATCTACAATTCCTCCTCTTGTTGTAAAAGTCCCTGGAATTTCAACTACTTCTTTTTCCACATCATATCCACATTTTACCAGAAGGTCTATAAAATTATCCCTTCTTATTTTTTGTCCCTTTCTTATTTCTATTTTTCTAAACTTTTCAAAAGGTGGAACTTTTTTTATTACTGCTGGAAAATATGTAATTATTATTGATTTTTTATTTTCATTTATCTGGAGAATTGCCTTAACTCTTTCAAAATTTATTTCAGAAATTTCACTCTCAACTCTTTCATATTCAGGGAAAAAAATAATGTTTTCATCTGTAAAATTCAATATATCTGAATAGAATATTTCAGCAGTTTTCTCATCAGGAAGTATAACAAGTGA
>CAZRDZ010000074.1:0-5587 GCA_964599135.1 uncultured bacterium | reverse complement strand
TCTCCTGTGCTTTCGCATAATCCATGAAGGAAACTTTTAATATCAAAATCATATTTTTTAAATTCAGGGATTTTTTTATCTCTTATAAGAAATAGTGTTATCAATGCTTCAATTAATTCTTTTTCTGATGAGTGAAGAAAACCAGCATAGTATATTTCAGGGAATTCAGATAGAATTTCTTTTGTTTTTTTAAGGATTTCTATCCCCTTCTCTATATCCTGTTCTGCTTCTTTTAGTTTCCCTTCATGGATTTTTTTTACTGCTTTGAAGGAAATACGGCCTATTTCCCGTGAGAACTTTAATGCTTTTTCTCTGGCATTTTCCTGCTTTTCAAAAAACTTTCTGAATTTGTTCTCAATCTTCCCAAAATTAATATTTTTTTTCATAATGTTTTTTTAACTCCTCTTCTATTTTCTTTTTTGTTTTATAATTAACCTCTTTTTTATTACTTTCTTCTGTTTTTTCCCTTTTCCTGCTTTTCCTCCTTTCATATACAACATTAAGAAATTCTCCAACTGAACAAACCTTACATCCAAAAAGTTTACCTGTTATCTGAACCTGTTTATCATCTGAAACAACTATTACTTCATCATTTCTTTTTCCTTTCTCAACTCTCCTTCTTATATATTCATCTGCTGTAATATCACCAGAAAATACTGTCCTCAATCTTCTATCTCTTAAAAGATGTAAATCAGAAGGATTGAAACCATCAAGAACAACAGTAAAAATAACAGAAGGATGTTTTGCCTTATACCTATCAAGAATTTCATAAAAAGCAACCTTTCCTTCTATGTCTCCCTTTTTACCAAGAAAACTGCTTTTAATCACATTGTATCCATCAATTAAGTATTCCATCTTTATTTTTCAGGCAAAATCTTTTTTCAAAACACATATACATTTAGAGCATAAATCAGGAAATTCCCTGTCTTTTCCAACATCAGAAAAATATCCCCAGCATCTCTGACACTTTTTATAATTTGTTTTCTCAACAATAATTTCTTTTTCTCCTTCTTCTAAATTCACTTCTGAAACAATTAAAAGTTTCTCAAGATTTTCAAAACTTTTTAAAAACTCTATTTCCTCTTTCTGAGATTTTATTATAACTTTTGCTTCTAAACTGCTCCCTATCAGTTTACTTTCTCTTTTTTCCTCAATTTTTTTAAGAATTTCCTTTCTTAATTTGAAAAATCTATCCCACCTTTCAAGAAGTTTTCTGTCAGGTTCTCCCATATCTGGCCAGTCATTAAGGAAAATACTTTCTTTTTCTTTCCATTTCATAAATTGATATGCCTCTTCTGCTGTAAAAGAAAGAACTGGAGAAATAATTATAAGAAGTGAAGTAAGGAGTGTATAAAGAACTGTCTGGGCTGCTTTTCTTTCTTTTGAATTTTTCCCATAAGTGTAAAGGCGGTCTTTCAAATAATCAAGATAAAAAGAAGAAAGAAAAATATTACAGAAATTACTTATTTCTTCAAATCCCTTATTGAAATTAAACTCATCATAATAATCTTTTACTTTTTTTATAACTTCCTTGAGTTTTTCTATTGCCCATCTGTCAACTTCAAAAAGGTTTTCATATTCAATCTTTTCTTGTATTTGAAAATCATAAAGATTTCCAAGCAAAAACCTTATTGTATTTCTTAAACTTCTGTAAGAATTTGAAAGATTTTTTATAATTTCCCGGGATATTCTTATATCCTTTTGATAATTTTCACTGACAGCCCACAATCTTAAAATTTCAGCACCATATTTACTTATTATCTGCTCTGGAGTTATCACATTCCCAAGTGATTTACTCATTTTCTTCCCTTCTGCATCAACAACAAAACCGTGAGTAACAACATTATTATAAGGCGCTTTCCCTTTTACTCCACAGGAAATAATTAAAGATGTCTGAAACCATCCACGATGCTGGTCACTTCCTTCAAGATAAAGGTCAGCAGGCCATTTGAGGTTATTCTTCTCTTTTAAAACTGCTATATTACTCACTCCTGAATCAAACCATACATCAAGTATGTCCTTTTCTTTTTCAAATTCATCAGACCCACAGTAGGGACATACAAAATTTTCTGGTAAAAGATATTTTTCATCTTTTTCAAACCATATATCAGAACCATTTTCTCTCACAAGTTTTTCTATTCTTTTAACTGTTTCCTCTGTTATAATTGATTTTTTACAACTTTTACAATAAAAAACAGGTATTGGCACACCCCACAATCTCTGCCTTGACAGGCACCAATCAGGTCTCAATTCTACCATAGAAAATATTCTACTCCTACCTTCAGGTGGAAACCATTTAACTCTCTCAATTTCTTTTTTCATCAATTCTCTTAAATTTTTATGGTCAACTTTTAAAAACCACTGCTTTGTGCTTCTATAAATAACTGGTTTTTTACATCTCCAGCAATGAGGATATGAATGAACAATTTCCTCTTTATAATAAAGTGTTTTTTCTTTTTCAAGTTTCTCTATTATCAATTTATCTGCTTCAAAAACAACCATCCCTTCAAATTCATTTATTTCAGAAGTAAATCTTCCTTTTTCATCAACAGGAGAAATAACTTCAAGATTATTTTTTATTCCTGCATAATAATCCTCTTCTCCATGTCCAGGGGCTAAATGAACACAACCAGTTCCTTCTTCTTCTGAAACAAAATCAGTTAGTATAACTTTTGATTTTCTTCTAACAACAGGACCTTCACATATTATCCCTTCAAGTTGCTCACCTTTAAAAACTTTTTTTATCTTACCTTTAATACCTTTTTTCTTTAGAATTTGAGAAACAAACTTTTCTCCTATAATTAAATTCCCTTCTTCTGTTTCAACAAAAGCATAATTAATATTGGGAGAAAGAGCAATACCTGTATTTGAAGGTAATGTCCAGGGTGTTGTTGTCCAGATAAGGAAATAAGAATTTTCTCCTAAATTATTTCCTTTATCATCAATAACTTTAAATTTTACATAAATTGAAGGAGATGAAATATCATAATACTCAATTTCTGCTTCTGCAAGTGCTGTTTCACAATTTATACACCAGAAAATCGGCTTGTATGTCTGATATACATAGCCAGAAAGAGCAAGTTTACCAAAAGCGCTTATTATATCCCCCTCATATTCAGGGTCAAGAGTTAAATAAGGATTTTCCCATTCTCCAAGAACTCCAAGCCGTTTAAATTCTTCTCTCTGAATTCCAACAAACTTTTTTGCGAAGTCAGCGGCTTTTCTTCTAAAATTAACAATATCAACTTCACTTTTTTTCAATTTCAATTGAGTGAAAATCTGATGTTCAATTGGCATACCGTGACAATCCCAGCCAGGTTTATATGGAGAAAGATACCCTTTCAAACTTTTGTATTTTACAACTATATCTTTCAAAATTTTATTTAAAGCAGTTCCGAGATGAATATGCCCATTTGCGTAAGGAGGTCCATCATGTAAAATATATTTATTTTTATTTTTGTTTTTTTCAATTATTTTTTCATAAATTTTCTTCTCTTCCCATATTTTTAAAAACTCAGGTTCTCTTTTACTTAAATTTGCCCTCATAGGAAAATCAGTTTTCGGTAGATAAACCGTTTGCGAGTAGTCCATTTTTTCTCCTTTCGTTTTCAAGATAATTTCTTTACAAGAGAACCAATTCTCTTTCCAAGTTCTTTACATTCTTCACAAACTTTTTTATCTGGAGAGCCGATTGCAACAGGACCATAATGCCCTGAAAGAGTTGTCCCCTGAACAATCATCCCGTGAATTAACATCATCTGGTAAATTGAAAGAATTGTTGTTTCATTTCCACCACCAATATTTGCTGAAGAAGTGAAAGCACCTCCTACTTTTCCTTCAAGTTTACCAAAATGCACTACACTTTCATCAAATAATTTTTTTATTTCAGCAGCAGGTAAGCCAAAATATGTTGGAGAGCCAACTATTATTCCATCAACTTCAAGTAAGTCATCAACTTTTGTTTCCTCAACTGATTTCAAGATAAATTCACAACCTGTTTCCTTTATCCCTTCAGCCACTTTTTCTGCCATTTTTTTTGTATTTCCTGTCTTTGAAAAATAAACAATAAGGACTTTACTCATAATACCTTCCTCCTTCTTATAGATAAAATTTAGAAATTATTTTACCATATTTTAACTTAAATGCGTATTTCCTCAAAATGAGTAATATATTATAAAACTGAAATTTTAAATTAGTGAAAAAGGTTACTTTTCTAAAAGTTTAAGATTGAACTCTGTCCGCTTTTTTATCTCAAATGATATTACAACAGGAGGAATATTTTTTTGTTCAACATTTCCAAGTAATTTGTTCATATTGAATTTTCCTTTTGCCTTTGGTATTATAATTTCAACATATTGCTTTACAATTCTACCTCTTTCTAAATCAAATAATACTTCCCCATTTATTTTTTCTTTCCCCTGTTCTAATTTAAGAGTAATAAAATAATTTTTCCCTTCTTTTTCTATAACTCAACCTTACCATAATTCTGTACACATATGTAAAAAAGGAAGATTTTCCCCTGAATGACCTGTTTTTTTCAAGCAAGATAAGAAATGTTTCTGATAGAAGGTCTTCCGCCTCTTCTTTATTTTTACAGAGATAAATTGAAAGTGATGAAAGGCGCGACCTGTATCTTTCAAAAAGTTTTAATAATGCTTCTGAATTCCCATTTCTCCATTCTTTTATAAGTTCATTTTCATTAAATTCCATTATTACTATCCATAGGGAATTCTGGGTCTTTCGTATTTAAGTCCATTTTATCTCACAGTTTTTCCCTAAATTATAACACTTTTTCCCTACTAACTATCAATTTTTCTCTATCTTTTTATATTTCAGTAACTTATGAAGATTACCCCACATTAAATAAGAATGGACCTCAATTTCTGTTTCCAAACTTCCTTTGTCATATATATCTTTTGTATCAACCTGGGCAAGTTGGAATGGTTTTTGTCTTTTCATGGACCCAAATCGCTGGATAAAACACCTTCCTCTCCTTTTTCCTTTCTGTTAAATTATTCCTCCCAAATTCTTTCCCTCTGTAAGTTCCTATTACTGGAATGGAACCGGAATTTTTAATCTTCTGCATATTTTCTTAACGAGAATATTATCTATTTCTCTATGTCGGGGGACAGTTTCCATAATGCCATTACTTATATTTACAACCAATGTATGTTTTTTCCCTTCTCTTTTTACCATACAGTTATATTTTCTAAGATGCTGTAAAAATTTCCCTCTCTTCACTAAATCTCCACTGTCTCTTTAATAATATCTTTGGGAACATTAGAAAGGATCTCTTCTCTTCTAACTTCCATAACCAGTTTTATAGCTTCTATCAAATTTTCCTTACACTCTTTTAATGTTTTTCCCTGTCCATTTGCCTCAGGAATCTCAAGACAGTATCCAATATAATATTTTTCTCCTTTTTCAAAAACACCTGTAAATTTATAACGCACCATTTCCCTCCTCTTGCTTTTTCTTTCAATTTACTATTTTCTCTTTTTTATGTCAAGTTTTTCTAACCCCAGCAGTTAACTTCACCTTTTCAGCGACTTTTTTCGCAACCATTTTATCAAGAGGAGAAGGAATT
>CAZRDZ010000073.1:0-5638 GCA_964599135.1 uncultured bacterium | reverse complement strand
GTTCAAATTACAACTGAAAAAACAATAACATACAGATACTGGGACCCATTTGGAGACCTTGAAGATTTTTTCAATTCTCCATTTGATCAGTTTTTTGGAAGACCAAAAAGAAGACAACCAAAAACTTTTAAGAAAAAACAGGAAGGGCTTGGCTCTGGATTTATAGTTGACCCGAAGGGATATATTCTTACCAACAATCATGTTATTGAAGGTGTTGATAAAATTCTTGTTAAACTTTTTGGAGATGAGCATAAATATCCTGCAAAAGTTATCGGAGCAGACCCCAAGACAGACCTTGCTCTTATAAAAATAAATGTAAAAAAACATCTTCCTGCAGTTATTCTTGGCGATTCTGATAAGATACAGGTTGGAGAATGGGCAATTGCAATTGGAAATCCAATGGGATTAGATGAAACAGTAACTGTTGGTGTTATAAGTGCAAAAGGGAGAAGTGGTTTTGGAATTACTCAGTATGAGGACTTTATTCAAACAGACGCCGCAATTAACCCTGGAAATTCAGGAGGACCTCTTGTTAATATAAAAGGAGAAGTTATAGGAATTAATACATTCATACTTGCTCCATACGCTGCTCAGAACATTGGTTTCGCAATCCCAATAAATCTTGCGAAAAGTGTATTCAAACAGTTGAAGGAAAAAGGTAAAGTAATAAGAGGATATCTTGGAGTATGGTTGCAACCATTAACAGAGGATTTAGCAAAATCATTTGGTTTGAAAGATACAAAAGGAGCACTTATTTCTGATGTTATAAAAAACACTCCTGCTGAAAAGGCGGGTTTTAAAGAAGGAGATGTAATTGTAGAATTTGATGGGAAAAAAGTTAAGGATGTCAGAGATTTACAGATGAAAGTTGCAAACACCCCTGTTGGAAAGAAAGTAGCGGTAAAAGTATGGAGAGAGGGAAAATTTATCACATTGAGAGTTAAAGTTGGAGAAATGCCTGAAGAGAGTAAAATTGCTAAAAAAGAAGAAGCGGGATTCTGGATGGGAATGAAAGTAGAAGGAATCACAGATGAGATGATAAATAGGTATGGACTTGAAAATAAAGAAGGTGTTATTGTTGTTGAAGTTAAACCGGGTTCTCCTGCTGATGAAGCAGGTATAATCCCCGGGAGTGTGATAAAAAAGATTGACAGATATTCTATTAAAAATTACTCTGACTTTTTAAGAGTAAAGAAAAAAGTTAGTTCAAAAAATTATATAAGTATTTACATAATAGTAAATGGGCAGGGAAGATTTGTTGTATTGAAAAAAGGTGAATAAGAGTAAAAAAGCATATATAAGAGCACTACAATTACTTTCTAAAAAAAGTTATTCAGAGAATGAATTAAAAGAGAAGTTGAGCCAGTATGATAAAAATGTTATAGATGAAATAATTAAAAGATTGAAAAAAGATGGTCTTATTGATGATAAAAAACTTGCTGAAAAAATTGTAGAAAAATTTTTTGAAAGAAAAAAAGGATTGTATTATATTATAAGAGAACTTAAAAGAAAAAAAATACCTGAAGAAATAATAAACCAGATTAAAGAAAATTTTGATTTCCAGAGAGAGTATAAAATAGCAAAAGAACTTGTAGAAAGAAGGAAAGATAAAAGTAGAAGTAGTTTATTTTTGTTTTTAAAGGGGAAGGGGTTTTCCTCAAGTACCTTTAATAAATTAAGAGAGAAATATGGAGAGTAAAAAAATAAGGGAGTTATATCTTGATTTTTTTAAAAGTAAAGGGCATACAGTTGTTCCGAGTGCTTCTCTTATTCCATTTGAAGACCAGACAATTCTTTTTACAAATGCAGGAATGGTTCAATTTAAAAAGTACTGGGCGACAGAAATCCCTTTACCTTATAAAAGAGCAACTTCCTGTCAGAAATGTTTGAGAGCAGGCGGAAAAGATAGCGACCTTGAAAAGATAGGTAAAAGTGGGAGACATCATACTTTTTTTGAAATGCTTGGTAATTTTTCTTTCGGTGATTACTTTAAAGAAGAAGCAATTGAATGGGCATATGAATTTGTCACTGATATTTTAAAAATTCCTGTTAAAGTTTTATGGGTTTCTTATTATGAAGAAGATATTGAAACAAAAGAAATATGGAAGAAATTTTTACATAAGGAAAAAATTATTCCTCTTGGTAAAAAAGATAATTTCTGGGGTCCTGCAGGGGATACAGGTCCCTGTGGTCCCTGTACAGAACTTTACATAGATTTTGGAGAAGGAAAGTCCTGTGGAAGACCGGATTGTAAACCAGGTTGTGAATGTGGCAGGTTTCTTGAGTTCTGGAATTTAGTTTTTCCTCAATATGATATGCAGGTAGATGCTACACTTCTCCCTCTTAAAAGAAGAGGAGTTGATACAGGAATGGGACTTGAAAGAATTGCAAGGGTCTTGCAGGGAAAAGAAACAAATTATGAGACAGACCTTTTTATGCCGATTATTGAAAAATTGCAGGAGATAAGTGGATTTGAATATAAGGATAAAAAAAGAGATTTCAGAATAATAAGTGATCACATAAGGGCAATAACTTTTCTAATAAGCGACAATATCCTTCCATCAAATGAAGGAAGAGGTTATGTTTTAAGACGACTTATAAGAAGGGGTTGTTTAAGTGGAATGAATTTAAATTTGAAAGGACCTTTTCTTTATAGATTAAGTGAAGTTGTTGTTGAAATAATGAAAGATGTCTATCCAGAACTTGAAAAAAACAGATCTGTTGTGAGAAAAATTGTCTTTGAAGAAGAGAATAAATTTTATTCAATTATAGAAACATCAAATAAAATCTTCCAGATAAAATTGAAAGATATAAAAGAGAAAATTATTCCTGGAGAAGTTGCTTTTAATCTTTATGATACCTATGGAGTGCCAAAGGATTTGATTGAGGAATTTTCAATTTCTAAAGGGTTAGAAGTGGACTGGCAAACCTTTGAAGAAGAAATGAAAAAAAGAAAAAATCTTTCAAGAACTTTTTCATCAGTTGGTTTTACCCCTAAAAAGATTTTTGAACCATCATCAATTATTGCAACAAATTTTGCTGGATATGAAAAAACAGAAGAAAAAGGGAAAATAGTTGCTCTTTACTCTGATGATAAAAGAAAACTTTTAAGTATGGTTCTGGATATAACTCCATTTTATCCAGAAAAAGGTGGGCAGATAGGGGATAAAGGATTAATAGAAAATGATTTAATTAAGTTTTCTGTTGTTGATACTCAGATTGATGAAAGAGGGCTTATTCACCATATAGGCAAACTTGAAAAAGGGAAAGTTGAGGATATAAAAGAAGGGATGGAAGTAAAAGCCAGGGTTGATAAAGAATTTAGAAAGAAAGTTTCAATCAATCATACTTGCACACATCTTTTACATTATGCATTAAGGAAAGTTTTTGGAGAGGAGGTCCGACAGGCAGGTTCTTATGTAGGAGATGATAAATTGAGGTTTGACTTTGTTTGTTTTTCAGAAGTAAACGAGGAAAAAATAAGGGAAATTGAGGAAATTGTTCAGGAGAAAATTTTTGATAGCAGTCCGGTAAAAGTTAAAGAAATGCCACTTGAAGAAGTTATGAAAATGCCTGATATAATAGCACTTTTTATGGAAAAATATGAAAAAATAGTAAGGGTGATAACTATTGGTGATTATCATTCAGAGGTTTGTGGAGGGACACATTTAAAAAATACTTCTGATGCATTTTTATTCAAAATAATTAATTTCTCAAGTATCGGGAAAAATTTAAAAAGAATAGAGGCAATTACATATAAAGAAGCAACTGGATATTTAAATAATAATACCGAAAAAATAAAAGAAATTTCTTCCATACTGAATACAGCAGAAGAAAAAGTTGTTGAAAAAATAAAAAAGTTGATAGAAGAAAAGGAAAGAAAAGAAAAATTGATTGAAAAATATGAGGAGCAACTTTTAAAGCAAATGGTTGAAGAAATTATTAAAAATGCAAAAGTTATTAAAGTTAATGGAAAAGAAATTAAATTTGTAAGCAAGATTATAAATTTAGAAAGAAAAGAAACACTGAGTAAAATTGCTGATGCTGTAATTGAAAAAACTGGAACTGGAATAACCATAATTGCATCTAAAATAAATGAAAAGTTATTTGTAGTGGTGAAAGTAAGCAAAGATATTGCAGATTTTATACCAGCAGGAGAGATTATAAAAGAGATTACGCTATTTATAAAAGGTGGTGGTGGCGGGAGTGCTACTTTTGCACAGGGTAGTGGTAAAGACATAAATGGATTTGTAAAAGGGACTGAACACATATTAAAATTTATAAAAAAGAGAGAAAGAAATGGCACATAAAACAGTAAAGTCGCCCATTGAAGAAGAAAAAGAAATTATAAAAAAAATAAGAAAAGGAAATGAAAAATTAAAACAGGAATTTATTAAAAAAAACCAGGGTCTTGTTATTCACATAGCCAAAAGGTATGCTTTTACTCCTGAAGTTTTACCTGACCTTATTGCAGAAGGAAATATGGGGCTTCTGAGGGCATTAGAGAAATTTGATTTCAGGAAAAAAGTTAAATTTGGAACATATGCTTATTTCTGGATAAAAAGGTTTGTTTTGAGAGCAATAATGAAAGAATATGAAATACTTAAAATTCCTGAAAAATATCAGGAATTCAGAGAAAAACTTGAAGAAGTGAAAAGAAATTATGCTCTTAAATATGGGCGTGAACCAACTGATAAAGAAATTGCACAGGAAATGAAACTTCCTGTTGAGATTATTAAGAAATTGAAAAAATTTTCAGAGCAGGTAAGAGTTATTTCTTCTGATTTTTACAATGGAGAAAAAGATGTTAACCTTTTTGAAATTTTCAGTTTTAAAAAAGAGAAAGAAAGAGAATTGTGGGAAATTTTGAGAAACAAAGATATTTTGAATAAAATTTTTACAAGGTTGAGAGAGAAAGAAAAAAGAGCAAATATTGACCTGTGGCTAAAAGTTTTGAAATTACATTTTGGTATTGACGGAAACAGACCTCACAGTTATAAAGAAATAGCAGCGCAAATGAATGTTAGCAGACAGAGAATACATCAGATAATAAAAATATGTTTAAAAAGATTAAAAAAAGAATGGGAGGAAATGAAAGATGAAATATCTGAAGAACTTGATCCGGATGATACCTGATTTTCCAAAAGAAGGGATTCTTTTCAGGGATATTACCCCCCTTCTTGCTGATAAAAATGCCTTTTCAGAAGTTATAAAAATATTTAAAGAAAATACACCGGAAGGAGTAACTAAAATCGTTGGTATTGAATCAAGGGGTTTCATTTTTGGAGGAGCGCTTGCAAATGTTCTGAAAGTTGGTTTTGTCCCTATAAGAAAAACTGGAAAACTCCCCTGGAAAACAATAAAAATTGAATATGACCTTGAGTATGGAACCGATTCTCTTGAAATTCATCAGGATGCAATAAATAAAGGAGAAAAAGTTGTTCTGATAGATGATTTACTTGCAACAGGCGGAACCGCAGCCGCATCTGCTGAATTAATTGAAAAGTGTGGAGGAGAAGTTGTTAAAATAATGTTTCTTATTGAACTTGAAGAACTGGCAGGAAGAGATAAATTAAAAAATTACGATGTCTTCACAATAATAAAAGATTAATTATCTTTTGAGGATTAAAACAGAAGA
>CAZRDZ010000072.1:3501-5768 GCA_964599135.1 uncultured bacterium | reverse complement strand
TTGAGCAGATAAAGGAAGGAGCAACTACAGGTGATATTGGGAGTGCAATTCAGAAATTTGTTGAAGAAAATGGATTTTCTGTTGTGAGAGCGTTTGCCGGACATGGTATTGGGAGAAAACTCCATGAATATCCAGAAGTTGCTAATTTTGGAGAAAAAGGAGAAGGGGAGATTTTGAAAGAAGGGATGGTTTTATGTGTAGAGCCAATGGTAAATGAAGGAACTTATGAAGTGAAAATTCTTGAGGATGGATGGACAGCAATTACCATTGATGGTAAGTTCTCTGCTCATTATGAAAATGAAGTTATTGTGAGAAAAGAAAAAGGAGAAGTTTTAAGTTGAAATGAACAAAGAAGAGAAGGTAAAATTAAAAGGGAAAATAGTCAAGGCTTTACCAGGAACAACATTTGAGGTAGAATTAGAAAATGGTCATAAAATTTATGCTCATCTTGCAGGGAAGATGAGAATGCATTATATAAAGATTATACCAGGGGATGAAGTTTTAGTTGAAATTTCCCCTTATGATTTGACAAGAGGAAGAATAATAAGAAGATACTAAAGGAGATAAAAAATGAAAGTAAGAGCATCTGTTAAAAAAATATGTCCAAAGTGTAAAATTATAAGAAGGAAAGGAGTTGTGAGGGTTATATGTACTAACCCTCAGGAAGGACCAAAACATAAACAGAGACAGGGATGAGGTGAAAAATGGCGAGAATACTTGGTGTTGAAATACCTGATAATAAAAAAGTTGAAATTTCGTTAACTTATATTTTCGGAATTGGTTTAGCATCATCTAAAAAAATTCTTTCTGATACTGGAGTTTCTCCTGACAAAAAAGTTAAAGATTTAACAGATGAAGAATTGAGTAAAATAACAAATTATATACAGAGAAATTTCAAAATTGAAGGGGACTTAAAAAAAGAAATTTCTGAAAACATTCGCAGGTTAATTGATATAAATTCATACAGAGGATTGAGACATAGACATTCTTTGCCAGTAAGAGGACAGAGGACAAGAACAAATGCAAGGACAAGAAAAGGGCCGAGAAAGACAGTTGGAGTTATAAGGGATAAAGCATTGAGAAAAGCGATGAAACAGCAAAAAGGAAAGGAAGGTTAATATGGCAAGAAAATATGTAAAAAAAAGGAAGAGAAAAACAACTATAGAAAAAGGAGTGATTCATATAAAGTCAACTTTTAACAATACAATTATTACACTCACAAACCCGGAAGGTAAAGTTCTTCTGTGGGCAAGTGCTGGCAGTGTTGGTTTTAAAGGCACAAGAAAAGGAACACCTTTTGCTGCTCAACTTGTTGCTGAAAACATAGCAAAAAGAGCAATAAATATTTTCAATATGAAAGAAGTTGATGTTCTGGTTAAAGGACCTGGACCTGGTAGGGAAACAGCGATAAGAGCACTCCAGGCAGGTGGGCTTAATGTTGTATCAATAAAGGATATAACCCCAATACCACATGATGGTTGCAGACCACCAAAAAGAAGAAGAGTATAAAGGAGTGAGAAATGGCAAGAGTTGTTGAAAGAGATTGTAAAGTTTGCAGAAAATATGGAATGAAACTTTATCTTAAAGGGGCAAGATGTGAAACAGATAAATGTCCTGTTGACCCAAGAAAGAAAAAAATGAGGTTGATAAAAAGAAAAAAGACATCAGAGTATGGTTTACAATTAAGAGAAAAAAATAAAGTTAAAATTTATTATGGAGTGAGAGAAAGACAGTTCAGAAGATATTTTGAAATAGCAAAAAAACAGAAAGGCGTTACAGGTGAAGTTTTGCTTCAACTGCTTGAAAGACGGCTTGATAATGTTATTTATAGGGCAAATTTTGCTTCTTCAAGAAATATGGCAAAACAGATTGTGGCACATGGAGCAATTTTAGTCAATGGGAGAAGAACAGATAGACCTGGTTATATTGTTAAAGAAGGGGATGAAATAAAAGTTAAGAATAACAGTAAATGGTATGATAAAATAAAAGAAAATATTGAAGCATTCAAACATAGACAGGTTCCAACATGGATAGAGGTAAACGAAGATGACCTTTCAATAAAGATTGTAAGATATCCAACAAGAGAAGAAGTTTCTATACCTGTTGATGAACAACTTATTATCAACCTTTATTCAAAATAAAAAATAGAGAGGTGTAACGATGAAAGAATTTATTTTTCCTGATACTTTTATCTGGGATGAAAGAACATATAGAGATAATTATGGAGTTTTAGAAATTCAACCTCTTGAGAGAGGTTATGGTGTAAC
>CAZRDZ010000072.1:0-3401 GCA_964599135.1 uncultured bacterium | reverse complement strand
GAAGTGATAAACAAAGACCTTCATATAGCAACTATTGACCCATCAAAAAAATACCGACTGGAAATTGAAATAACAAAAGGTTTTGGATATCTACCTGTTGAAAAAATGAAACTTATTTTGGGGAATGTTCCTATAGGGACAATATTAATAGACGGGATTTATTCTCCTGTGAGAAAAGTTGCATTTCATATTGAAAATGTTATGGTAGGACAATCAGTAGATTATGAAAAACTTATTCTTGAAATAAGAACAACAGGTGGAATTACTCCAAAAGAAGCAGTGAATTATGCTACAGAGATTATGCTTGAACACCTGAATTTAATAAGAGAAAAGCAGGTTATAGGGAAAAAAGAAGAAAAGAAAGAAGAGAAAGTTCCAGAACCAGATATTGAAATACCAATAAGTGAATTAAAACTTTCAACAAGAGTTTCAAATGCTCTTACAGGAAAGAATATAAATACTCTTAAAGACCTTCTTAATACTCCAAGAGAAAAACTTGAAGAATTGAGAAACCTGGGGAAAAAATCCATTGAAGAAATAGAAAAAGTTTTAAAAAAGAGAGGTTATAGATTATTAACTTTAAAAGAACTTGCTGAAAAGAAAGAGGAAGGAAATGAGACATAAAAAAGATATAAAAAAATTGGGAAGAAATAGGTCTCATAGAAAAGGTTTAATGAGGAATATGGCGATAAGTTTTTTCCAGTTTCAAAAGATAAAAACAACTGAGGCAAAGGCAAAACAGTTGAGAAGAATTGTTGAAAGGTTGATAACTCATGGTAAAAAAGATGACCTTAAAAGTATTAGAATGATAAGTAGTTTTTTAAATCATCCAGAAAGTGTAAAAAGAGTAAGAGAAATTGCTAAGAGATATATTGACAGGAATGGTGGATATACGAAAATAATCAAACTTGCTCCAAGAAGAGGAGATGGAGCAGAAGAAGTTATTATAAAACTGGTGTAAAAAAATGAATAGAAATTTAAAACTTCTTGATAGAGTTGATAAAAAAGAGAATATTTATCGGATAGTTGCTATTCTTTCAAGAAGAACACATGATTTAATTTCAGGAGCACCTGCAGGGGTAGAAATTGATATTGATGAACCTGCTCAGATAGTAATGGAAGAGTTTTTAAGAAAGGAAAAAGGGAATGAATGATTTCATTTCACTCCTTGAATTAATGAAAGAAAAAGATGCTTCTGACCTCCATATTAAATTTGGAAGAAAACCAATTTTCAGAATAAAAAAAGAATTGATTGAAGTTGAAGAGTGGGAGGGTATTTTAGATGATGAAGTGTTAAATAAAATTGCTGAACTGATTTTGCCCTCTGAACAACTTGAAATATTCAAGAAAGAGAAAGAAATGGATTTTGCTTTTGACCATAGAGAAGTTGGAAGATATAGAGTAAATGCTTTCTGGCAGAGAGGGCATATAGGTTTTGTTCTCAGAAGAATAAAAGATGTTATCCCAACCATTGAAGAATTAAATTTACCACCTGTTCTGAATAAAATCTCCTCTTTTCCTGATGGCCTTGTTCTTGTAACTGGACCAACTGGATGTGGTAAATCCACAACTCTTGCTTCAATGATAGAAAATATTAACCAGAATAGAATTGCTCATATTATTACTATTGAAGACCCGATTGAATATCTTTATAAAGATAAGAAATCAATAGTAGACCAGAGAGAAGTTGGAATTGATACTTCCTCTTTTGCCTCTGCTTTAAAACATGTTTTAAGAGAAGACCCTGATATAATTCTCATAGGAGAGTTGAGAGATGTTGATACATTTCAGGCAGCGGTAAATGCATGTGAAACAGGTCATCTTGTTTTTGCTACTTTACATACAATTGATACAATAACAACAATTACAAGAATACTTGATTTTTTCCCATCATCCCAGCATGAGCAGGTTAGAAAAATTATTGGTTATCACCTTAGAGCAACTATATGTCAAAAATTATTACCAAGAAAAGATAATGCCGGTCTTGTGCCTGTTTGTGAAATTATGATTGTAAATTCTGTCATTTCAAAACTCATACAGGATAATAAACTCAATAAGATTTATTCAGCAATGGCTGCTGACAAAGAAGTTGGAATGCAGACATTCAATCAACATCTTGTCCAGTTAATCCAGAATGAAATTATTGAAAAAGAAGTTGGATTTGCTGCTTCTCCTTCACCACACACTCTTGAAATGAATCTTAGAGGAATTTATCTTGATGAAGAAACAAAAATTATTGGAGAATAACAGAGAACCAGGCCTTTTTTTCTCTATTTTTATTATTTTAATTCTTTTATTTTTCTCTATTTTATCTTCCATTCTTTTAAAAAGTTTAAAAATAGAAGAACAGATATTTACAGGTGGTGTCTTAACTTTTTTAATTGAGACAGGTATTGTGTTTTTTGTATTTATCAGGTATTCTAACTACTTTAAAAAAATATTTTCAGGATTTCCCCTTTTTTTCACAGGTTTAAAATACTATCTAATTGTTATCCCTTTACTTTTAATTGCTGGTTCAATAACATATTCTATTTTTTTAAAATTTCATATTAAAGTTGAAGAACAAAAGGTAATTTCTTTCTACCTTAAAACAAATTCAATTAAATTACTTCTCTTTCTTTTTTTCCTCAGTTGTTTTGTTGCCCCTTTTACAGAAGAAATAATTTTTAGAGGATTGTTATATAAATCAATAAGAAAAGTGTCCTCCTTCCCTATTGCAATGGTTTTAAACTCCCTTATTTTTGCTCTTTTCCATAATGAACTTTTCACACTCCCTGGTATTTTTCTTCTTGGTTGTGTTCTTTCATTTGTCTTTGAGAAGAAAAAATCTCTCTGGCCTTCAGTAGGACTTCACTTTTTCAACAATTTTTTTACAAATATCTTTATATTCATTTTTAAATTCATCTACTCCTGATAACTGTTCAGGACGGTTATCCACAAACATTTGAGTTTAATAAAATATTTTGATAAAATATATACAATATTTTGAATATGGAACTTTTATCTATACTCTGGGGGTAGGGATTTTATTCCTTGTAAAAAGGAGTGTATGAGTAAATACAAAAGGCTGGGAAAAGGAGATTGGGTAAAGATAATCGTTTACATCACCTTATTGATTGGGGTTATTACAATCGGAGGAATTTTCTTATTACCTGCTTATTTTTATATCTGGTTAATTCTTACTTTTGGAAGTATGCTGTTGTTTATAAGATGGCATATAAGGACTTTTGCTTATAAGTGTTCAAGATGTGGGTGTGAATTTGAAATATCTCTTCTTACATATTTCATAAGTCCACACGGACCGGGCTGGAAATATTTAAAATGTCCAGAATGTAAGAAGATGTCAAGGGCAACTTTGGTAAGGAAGATGGAAAAATCATAAAAAAGAAGAAGGGAAAGAT
>CAZRDZ010000071.1:0-5874 GCA_964599135.1 uncultured bacterium | reverse complement strand
ATATCACTTCTGTTTTTTATTTTGACTTCAATAAGACATCTTTCAGAAAGATAAAGTTTCCCTTCAAAAATATTTTTAATCTTCTCTTCAATATTTTCATTTGAATTTGTAAGAAAACCAACTTTTCCATATTTTATTCCATAAATGAGTGGATTATTTTCCCCAAGTAAATGAAATCCCTTTATTAATGTTCCATCTCCTCCCATAGTTATTAATAAATCCACATTTTTTATATCTTTTTCCACAACTTTTCCACAACTTTTCACAATTCTTTCCACCCTTTCCTTTTCCCCTTCAATCCCTTTAATTTTTTTATTTTCAAGGATAAAAACCTTATCTATCATTTAAAAACTCCTCTATTTTTCCCACAATTTTCTTTGAACTTAATCCATATTTTTCAAGGAGTTTCTTCCTTTCTCCCTGTTCTATGAATTTATCAGGTAGTCCAAATCTTAAAAGTGTCTTTTTTATATTTTTCGCACTTAAATATTCAGAAATTGAAGAACCAAAACCACCTATTAATGTATTTTCTTCAATAGATATAATTATATCACTCTCAATATACTTTTCAATTTTATCATCAACTGGTTTTATTCTCTCAATTGCAATTGACATTGTTGGTATTTTTTCTTCATTAAGAATATCACAGGCATTATGAGAAACTTCTGCCATACTCCCTACTCCAAGTATTGTTATCTTCCTTTCTTTTTTTTCTCCTCTTTCTTTTTCAAGAATGTCAGGTAAATAGCCCTTTGGATATCTTATAAAAACAGGTACTTTTTCTTCCATTGAGTTTTTTATAATTTCTTCCATATTTTTTAAAGAATAGGGAGCAAAAATTTTTAAGTCAGGAAAAAGCCGTAAGAAAGAAATATCAAAATTTCCATGATGGGTTGGACCATCTGCTCCAACTATACCACTTCTATCAACAAGGAATATAACTGGAAGTTTTTGAAGACATATATCGTGGAAAATCTGGTCAAATCCTCTCTGTAAGAAAGTTGAATAAATCGGGACAACAACTTTCATTCCACTTTTTGCAAGCCCTGCTGCAAGAACAATTGCATGACTTTCAGATATCCCAACATCAAAAAATCTATCAGGAAATTTTTCAGCAAAATTTTCAAGTCCAAGCCCTATTTCCATAGCAGCGGTTATTACAAAAAGTTTTTTCTCCTCTTCAGCAAGTTTTTCAAGTATTTTTCCTGCAAAAATAGAAGGGGTAATTTTTTCCTCTTTAAGAAATTTCCCTGTTTTTATATCAAAAGGTGAAGCACTGTGAAAAATTGATGGGTTTTCTTCAGCAAATTTATACCCTTTTCCCTTTTTTGTTATTATATGGAGAACCACTGGTTGTTCAATTCCCTTAATATTTAATAAAATATCTGTCAACTGCTGAATATCATGCCCATCAATTGGACCAAAATATCTCAAACCAAGTTTTTCAAAAAAAACACCTGGAATTAAAAGATGTTTTGTTTTCTTCTCAATATCATATACAATCTTCAACAAATCCTTACCTATTCCAGGAATTTTATTTAACATTTCAATAAGTTCTTCTTTTGGTTTGTTCACCAGAGGAGAAGTTATAAGTTTTGTAAGGTAATATGAGAGAGCCCCTTTTGTTGAAGAAATTGACATCCTGTTATCATTTAAAATAACAATCAAATTTTTTTTAACAGACCCTAAAAAATTCAGGCCTTCAAAAGTTAACCCATTTGTTAAAGAACCATCACCAATAACTGCTATTACTTTTGAATTTTCACCAAGTTTTTCCATCCCAATTTTTAGTCCTGTTGAAGAAGAAATTGCAGTTCCTGCATGCCCTGTAATAAAAATGTCTGTTTCACTTTCAGATGGGGAAGGGAAACCGCTTAAACCATTATATTTCCTTATTGTTTCAAAGTTTTTATATCTTCCTGTTAAAATTTTATGAGTATAACATTGATGACCAACATCCCAGATTATTTTGTCAGGTGGAATGTCAAAAGTTTTGTGGAGAGCAATTGTTAATTCAACTACTCCAAGATTTGAAGAAAGATGCCCTCCATTTTTTGAGACAGTTGATATTATAAGTTCTCTTATTTCTTCAGCAAGTTTTTCAAGTTGTTCGTTATCAAATTTTTTTAATTCAGAAGGATTTTTATTTATTTTTTCAATAAGTTTCATTTTTCAACAATTCCTTAACCTTTTCCACTTCTTTAAGAAGTTCCTTTTTCCCTGTTTTTTCATAAGATTTCATAAAGTAAGAAATTGCTTTTTCATACTCTTTAAGTTTCATATAAGTGTAGCCAAGATGCTCTTCCACCTCAGGGTCTTTTTCAAGAGAGATTGCCTTTTCAAGATAATATTTTGCTTTTTTGTAATTACCCATTTTATAATATGCCCAACCTAAACTATCAAGAAAAGCACCATTTTCAGGGTCTTTCTTAACCGCCCTTTTTATCATTTTGTATGCCATTTTTATATTTTTATTATTAATAAGATAAGAATATCCAAGATAGTTTAAAGCAAAAGCATTTTCTGGATTTAATTTTATTGCCAACTTTAACTGCTTTTCCATCTCATCATTTTTCCCCAGTTTATCATATACAACCCCAAGTTGGAATCTTATTTCAGATGTATCCTGAATTTCTATGCTTTTTTTAAAATTTTCAATTGCTTTTTCATAATCATTCTTCCGATAATAAATATGGCCAAGAAAATCGTAAAATTCTTTTTTCCTGATACCTTCATTTATTGCCTTTTCAAGAATTTCAATTGCTTCATCAACTTTTCCTTCGCTATAAAAAGAACTTGCAAGAAATGTATAAGCAACAGAATTTTTGGGATTATACTGAATAGTATTTTTGAAAAATTGAATTGCTTTATCAAACTTTCCTTCCTTCTGGTATAATAAAGCAAGAGATAAATTTGCCTGCCATAGAGAAGGAGCTATATCAAGTGTCTTTAAATACTGAAATTCAGCCCCACTATAATTGCTAATTTTTTCAAGGATTTTCGCATAATTATAATGGAGTAAATAATTGGAAGGGAAATTTTTTACAAGAATTGAATAATGATGAGATGCTTTTTCATATTCTTTTAGTGAGACATATATATCACAAAGGATTAACCTGAAAGAATTATTGTCAGGTTGTCTTTTTAGTCCTTTTTCAATAAAGTAAGCGGCAAGACGGTTATTTTTTTCAAAGAGATAAGCAACGGCAAGTCCAAAATAAACCTGAGGATTATCAGGATTTTCTCTTTTAGCCCTGTAAAAATACCTTTTTGCTTTTTCTGGCTGTTTCTTTTTGAGATATAAATTCCCAAGTTTTAAATTTACATAGCCACTCTGACCACCCTTTTTTAATGTCTCTTCAAACTCCTTTATCGCCCTATCATATTCTTCATTCTCAAATGAAATAACTCCCCTTGCAAAATTTTTTAAAGCAGATTTCCTCCCCGAAATAGTTGAGCATCCAGAAAGAAGTAAAATAAGTACAAAGAATACTTTCTTCATTTATCTTTTTCTTTTCTTATGTCTTAATGCCCTTCTTCTTTTTTTCTTTTTATGTGTTTTAATTTTCTGTCTCTTTCTTTTTCTCCCACACGGCATACTTTCTCCTTTTCAATTTTTAGCAAATTTTTCTCTTTGCTTTTTTATGAAAAAAAAGGTGTTTAATATATTACCTTATTTAGTGGATATTCAACAACACCTTCTGCTCCATTTTTTTTAAGTTCAGGTATTAAATCTTTCACTATTTTTTTGTCAACAATTGTTTCAATTGCAACCCACTTTTCATCAGCAAGAGGTGAAATGGTTGGTCTCTTCATTGCTGGAAGGATTTTTAAAATTTTTTTAAGGTTTTCCTTTTTCAGGTTCATTTTTAGACCAACCTTCCCTTCAGCAATTAAAGCACCTCTTAAAAGCATTGAAATATTTTTTATTTTTTCTCTTTTCCATTCATCTTTCCATGAATTTTTGTTTGCAATTAATCGTGGAGTTGATTCCATTATAACTTCAATAATTTTAAGATTATGAGAATATAAAGTTGAGCCAGTTTCAGTTATTTCAACAATTGCATCAACAAGTTTACCTGCTTTTATTTCCGTTGCTCCGTATGAAAACTCAACATTTGCTTTTATCCCTTTCTTTTTTAAGAAATCCTCTGTTAAATTTACAAGTTCAGTTGCTATTAATTTCCCTTCAAGGTCTTCAACTTTTTTTATATTTGAACTTTCAGGAACTGCAACAACAATCTTAACCGGTCTGAAACCCTGCTTTGAGTAAACAAGTTCAGTTACTTCAACAACTTTTGCTCTATTTTCAGTTATCCAGTCCTTTCCTGCAATTCCTGCGTCAAAAGCACCAAGTTCAACATATCTCGGGATTTCCTGAGTTCTTAAAAGAACTGCTTCAATTTCAGGGTCATTAATGGATAAAAAATAACTTCTTGAGGAAGAATAAATCTCAAATCCAGCCCTCTGGAAAATTGTAAGAGTTGCTTCCTGCAGAGACCCTTTTGGTAAAACAAGTTTAAGTTTCTTCTTTTTCATCATAAACTCCAATTTTTCTGTATTTTTGATACCTCAATTCAACAAGGTCATCAATATCTATAGTTTTTAATTCCTTTAAATTTTTATCAATTGCTTCTTCCATATAATTAAATGCCTCTTCCCAGTTTGAATGAGCCGCTCCAGTTGGTTCTGGAATAACTTCATCAATAATTCCAAGATCATAAAGTTCTTTTGCTGTTAATTTCAATGATTTTGCTGCATCTTCAACTGCATCCTGTTTTTTCCATAAAATTGAAGCACATCCTTCAGGTGAAATAACAGAATATATTGCAAATTCCTGCATCAAAATTCTATCTCCAAATCCAATTGCAAGAGCCCCGCCACTTCCTCCTTCCCCGATTATTATGGACAAAATAGGTACTTTCAGAAGGGACATTTCAAGAAGGTTTTCAGCAATTGTTAATGCCTGTCCTTTTTTCTCTGCTTCAATATCTGGATGAGCCCCTGGAGTATCAATAAATGTTATAACAGGTGCATGGAATTTTTCAGCCAATTTCATAACTCTTCTTGCTTTTCTATATCCCTCAGGATGAGCCATACCGAATTTCCTTTCAAGGTTTTCTTTTGTTTCTCTACCTTTTTGATGTCCTGCGACAGCCACAGTAATTCCTTTAAATTTACCCATACCTGCAATTATTGAAGGGTCATCCCCGGAAATTCTATCTCCGTGAAGTTCAATAAAATCATCAAAAAGTTTTTCAATATAATCCATTGTATGGGGTCTTCCAGGATGTCTTGCAATCTGAACTATCTGCCATGCAGTTAAATTAGAAAAAATTTCTTTTTTCTTCTCACTAAGTGCCTGTTTTAATTTTAAAATTTCTCCACCCTTTTCAACAGAGCCATTTTTCCTTTTCTTTTCAAATTCCTCAATCTTTTTCTCAATTTCTTCAATTGGCTTTTCAAATAGAAGGTATCTTTTTTTCATTTTTTTAAATTATTTTCGGAACTTTGAAAAAATCCCCTTTTTTATCAGGGGCATTTTTAAGCATCTCTTCTTTTGGAAAAGATTGTTTCACTTTATCCTTTCTGAAAGCGTTTTTTAAAGGCAGGACATGATAGGTTGGTTCCACTTTTTCTGTATCAACTTTTTCAAGTTGAGAAACATATCCAAGAATTTTCTCAAGGTCAGCACAAAGATTCTCTTTCTCATCCTCACTGAGGAAAATTCGGGAAAGATTCCCGAGATACTCCACAATTTTTTTATCAATAACTTTTTTATCCATATAATAAGTTTATAAAAAAAATCCATAAAAGTCAACCTTTTCCAGAACCCGGTTCTAACACAACTTGCTAAGCGGAGGGGGTGGGATT
>CAZRDZ010000070.1:0-6000 GCA_964599135.1 uncultured bacterium | reverse complement strand
AGATATATTTAACAAATTAAGAGAAAGAGAAAAAACAATATATAGCCCTTTTATTAAAAATAATCTTGTTTCTGTTAACTTTTTATCTTCTCCAACAACTCTATGTTTTTGATAATATGAATGAAAAGTTTTTGCTAAATCTAAAAGATATTCACAAAGAAGATGAACTCCATATGTCTTCACAACATTTTCTATTATTTCAGGGAATTTCCACATCTTTTTCAGCAAAAGAATTTCCTCTTCTTCTTTCAAATACTCTGGTTCAAATTTAATTTTGTCAATTTCAATATTTTTACTTTCGGCAAAATGGAGTATATGTTTCATTCTTACATATCCATACTGTAAATAAAAAACAGGGTTTTCAGTTGATTTTTTCTTTGCAAGTTCTATATCAAAATCAAGATGGCTTTCTGCCTTTCTAAAAAGGAAGAAAAATTTTGAAGCATCAGGTCCTACTTCATCCATCAGTTCTCTTAAAGAAATAAACTGCCCTTTTCTTGTTGACATTGATATTTTTTCTTTTCCCCTGTAAAGAGTTGTAAGTTGAACTATAAGGAATTTAAGTTTTTCTGGATTAAATCCAATTGCTTCAACTGCTGCTTTCATTCTCGGGATATAACCATGATGGTCAGGACCAACGATATTTATAAGTGTCTCAAAACCTCTTTCTATTTTATATTTATGGTAAGCAATATCTGTTGCAAGGTATGTGTAAGAACCATCGCTTTTAATAACAACTCTGTCTTTATCGTCTCCAAAAAAAGTGCTTTTAAACCACCAACTACCATCTTTAAAATAAATAAGTTTTTTTTCTTTCAATTCATTTATAATTTTTTCAACTTTTCCATCTTTCAAAAAATTACTTTCTCTCACCCAGTTGTCAAATGTAACTCCAAAATCATTAAGGTCTTTTTTTATTCCATCTAAAATTTTCTCATAAGCAAATTTTTTGAAAAATTCATCATCTAAATTTTCTTCTTTTATCTTTTTTGCCAGTTCAACAAGATATTCTCCATAATATCCATCTTCAGGTATCTGGTAATCTTTCCCTTTTAACTGGTAATACCTTGCTTTAAGTGATTTTCCAAGAAGTTCTATCTGTCTTCCTCCATCATTTATATAAAACTCTTTAACAACAGAAAAACTGGCAAATTTCATAATTCTTGAAAGTGCCTCTCCAAAAGATGCCTGTCTTCCATGAGCAATTGTTAAAGGTCCTGTAGGATTTGCACTTACAAATTCAATCAGGATTTTTTCTCCTTTTCCTGTATCTGATTTAAGAACACTTTCTTTCTTTTCAACCAGTTCTTTTAAAAAGTTAAAATAAACATTTTTTGATATAAAAAAATTTATATAACCACCTTTAACTTCAATTTTTTCTACTATATCTGAAATCAGATGAGATATTTTCTCTTTTATTTTTTCTGATATAACTGAGGGATTTTCACCTGATAACTTAAAGGAGATATTTGTTGTAAAATCCCCGAATTCTTTTTTTGAAGCAGGGAAAACAACCACTTCAACATCCTTCTTCGTTATTTCCTTTACTGCCTTTTTTAAATTTTCTTCAATCTTTTTCTTTATTTCTTTCATTTTTTTCTTTTTTTATCTCATCAAGTAATTTTTCAACTTTAAATTCTTTTCTTTCATCAAGATAGAAGTCAATTTTGGGAGTATACTTTAAAGATAATCTCTTTCCAAGTTTAAATTGGATATATCCAGTCGCTTTTTTTATACCTTCAATTCCCTTTTCTCTTTCTTCTTCACCACCTAAAAAACTTATACCGATTTTAACAAATTTATAATCAGGGGTTATATGGACAGAAGTAATTGTAAAAAATCCAACTCTCGGGTCAGAGACCTCTCTTCTGATTATTTCTTCAACTTCTTTCCTTATTAAATGTTCCACCTTTTTTTGCCTTCTTATGTTGATTTTTCCCTCCTTTTTTAATAGAATAACAGAAAGAAAACACATTTTCAACACTGTTGCTTTTGGTTTTTTCTCGTGGTAAATTATAAATATGAAGTTGAAAGATATAGAAAGGTGGATAAAAGGTCTGTTTGTTTTTGGTATTGCTCTTTATTTTTCCCTTTCGCTTATTTCTTTTGACCCGTTTGACCCCACTTTCAAATTTTGCCAGATGGGTTATCCGGTTAATATTGAAATATCAAACTTTGGAGGGAAAATTGGCTCATATATTTCTGCTTTTTTGATGTTTTTCTTTGGTAAAACATCATATTTACTTGTTTTTCTTCTTCTTTTTGCTGCCTATAATGTTATATGGGGAGAAAAGGTGAATTTATGGAAGAAGATAATAAGTATAAGTGGAGTTGTTTTCGTTTTTTCAATATTTGCATCTCTTAAAGGAAATCTGGAAAATTTTTCAGGTGGTTTTATAGGAACTGTTTTTACTCCTTACCTGAAAGAATTTTTTGGAGAAAGAGGGATTTACCTTATTCTTGCCTTTGCCTTTGTTGGATTTGCCGGACTTGGACATAAAATTTTTATATCTCCTTTCAGGGCACTTTTTGCCACACATATTTTACCTGGAAAGGTTGGGACAAAAACAGAGACATTAAAAGTAAAAAGACCTGTCAGAAAAAGAATTATAAAAAAGAATGTAGAAGAAGTTGAGGAGAAAGAAAGTATACCTGATAAAATTGAGAAAAAAGAAGAGAAAAAAGCGGATGAAAAAATTTCTGTTTCTTCAAAGCAGAAAAAGTTCTCTCTCCCTCCTTTGAAACTTTTGAAAACAGGCAGTCCTACCCAGAAAGAAACAAAAGAGGACTTTGAGAGGTATGCTCAGGTAATTGAAGAAACACTTTCAGAATTTGGAATTGAAGGAGAAGTTGTTCAGATAAATCAGGGACCAAGAGTAACAATGTTTGAAATTCAACTTGCTCCAGGTATTCCTGTTCAGAAAATATTTAAAATTCAGGATAATATTGCTATGAATTTAAAGACAACAACTATAAGAGTTGTTGCTCCTCTTCCTAATAAATCAACATTAGGTATTGAAGTTCCAAATAGAGAAATTTCTATTGTTTATTTAAGAGAAATTCTTGCAAGTAGAGAGTTCCAGAAAAACCCTTCAAAACTTACAATTGCAATAGGGAAAGATATTATGGGAAGACCTGTTGTTTCAGACCTTAAAATTATGCCCCACCTTTTAATTGCTGGAGCCACAGGTTCAGGAAAAACTGTTTGTTTGAACTCTCTTATAACTTCAATACTCTACAAAGCAACTCCAGAGGAGGTTAAGTTTATACTCATTGACCCGAAAATGGTTGAACTTACTCTTTATAATGGATTGCCTCATTTACTCTGTCCAGTTGTAATTGATATAAAGAAAGCAGTAAATGTTTTAAAGTGGCTAATTCATGAGATGGAGAGAAGATACAAATTGTTTTCAGAAAAAAAGGTCAGGAATATAGATAGTTATAATATACAATTCAAAGATGAAAAAGTTCCTTATGTAGTTGTGGTTATAGATGAACTTGCAGACCTTATGCTTATTGCAAAAAATGAAATTGAACAGAGTATAATTCGTCTTGCACAACTTTCAAGAGCAGCAGGTATACATTTAATCCTTGCAACACAAAGACCCTCTGTGAATGTAATAACAGGTGTAATAAAAGCAAATTTACCCTGCAGGATTTCTTTTCAGGTCACTTCAAAATTTGATTCAAGAACAATACTTGATAAGATTGGCGCAGAGAAACTTCTTGGTAGAGGAGACCTTCTTTTTATCCCCCCTCAGAGTTCAATTCCTTTGAGAATTCAGGGAAGTTTTGTATCAGATGAGGAAATAGAAAGTATATGTAATTATTTGAAAATGCAGGGAGAACCTGAATATGATATGGAAATACTTGAAAGGAAAACAACAGAGGAAGAAACAGGTCAGATATTTATTCCTTCTTCAAAAGGGAAAATAGATGATGATATTCTTTATCAGGAAGCAAAAAATATTGTTCTTACAGCAAGAATTGCTTCAATCTCAATGTTGCAGAGAAGATTAAATATTGGCTTTAACAGAGCGGCAAAACTTGTTGAGAGGATGGAACAGGAAGGGATTGTAGGACCATATGTTGAAGGAAAACCAAGAAAAGTGATTTTACAGGATGAAAATGGAGAGGAACAGAATTAAAGATATTTTAAAGGAAGAAAGAGAAAAGAAAAATATTAAAATTGATGAAATAGTTGAAAAAACAAGAATTCCTTTAAAATATGTTGAACTTTTAGAAAAAGGGCAATGGGATAAATTTCCGAGTAAAGTTCATCTTCTTGGTTATATGAAAATTTATTGTGAATATATTGGTTTTGATGAAAATAGAATTGAGGAAATTTTATCAGAATTTAAAAATGAGGAAGATGAAGAGAATGAAGAAGAAATAGAAAATAACAATAAAGATGGTAAAGAAAAAGTGCTTGTGATAATCCTGCCCTTAATTTTCTTCACAATATATTTCTTTACATTTTATCTCCTTTCAGGAATTGAGTAATTAAGATGAATAAAAAAGTTTCTCTTATCAGTTTGGGGTGTGCAAAAAATCTTGTTGATTCTGAAAATGTCCTTGCTCTTCTTGGAGAAAAAAATTTTATAATAACTGATTCCTGGAAAAGTTCTGATATTGTAATTATAAATACCTGTGCTTTTATAAAAGAAGCAGTTGAGGAATCATTAAGTGTTATAAAAGAAGTTTCTGAAAACAAAGAAAATAAAAAAATTGTTGTTTGTGGTTGTCTTGTGCAGAGGTTCAGGGAAAATGTCTTTAAACTCGGAAATATAGATGGGATAGTAGGAACAGGAGACCCTGAAAAAATTGTTGAAGTAGTCAAAAATTTAAAAGATGGAAAGAAGTTAAAAAAGATTGATGATAATACATTTTTCACAAAAAAATTATATCCAAGATTGATTACTACTTTCCCTTATGCATATCTTAAAATTGCTGAAGGGTGTGATAATAGATGTAGTTATTGTCTCATACCATATTTAAGAGGAAGACAAAGAAGTAAGGAAATACCAGATATTTTAAAAGAAGCAGAAGATTTATTAAATTTGGGAATAAAGGAACTTGTAATTATAGCACAGGATACAGGTAATTACGGGACTGACTTGAAAGATGGAACAGACATTAAAAAGTTATTAAGAGAAATTGTAAAAATTGGTTTTAAATGGATAAGGATAATGTATACTCATCCTGCTCATCTTGATGATGGAGTTATTGAATTAGTGGCTGAAAATAAAAATATATGTAAATATTTTGATATTCCCCTGCAACATTCTCATCCTGAAATTCTTAAGAAAATGGGAAGGCCAGTAGTTGATTATCATAGAATAATTGAAAAAATAAGAGAAAAAATTGAAAATGTTAGATTGAGAACAACTTTTATGGTTGGATTTCCAGGAGAGAAAGAAAATCATTTTAATCATCTTGTTAATTTTTTGAAAGAGATAAAATTTGATAGATGTGGTTTTTTCAAATACTCAAGAGAGAAAGGAACTCCTGCTTATAATTTCCCTGACCAGGTTTGCAAAGAAGAAAAACAACAACGGTTTGAAAAATTGGTAGAAGTTCAGAGAAAAATTTCAAGGGAGAAACTTAAAAAAATGGTAGGGAATGTTTATGATGTTTTAGTTGAAGGGAAAGAAGGAAAATTTTATGCTGGAAGAACTGAATACGATGCACCAGAAATTGATGGGATTGTTTATATATCAGGAAAAAATTTAAAGATCGGGAATTTCTACAAAGTAAAAATTACCTCTTCATCTGACTATGACCTTTATGGAAAAAGGTGAAGTAATTTTTGTAATTTAAAAGGATAGAAAATAGTATTTAAGAAAAATGACTAAATACTTAAAATGCCTTAAATGAAAGATTCAAAGTTTTTTCCATTTCAAATTTATTTTTTATAGAAAATTTTATCAAGGTGAATTTCACTTACATAAACAGGACACCCGAACTTTTCTGCTCTTTTTTCAATAAATTCTATTAGTT
>CAZRDZ010000069.1:0-6010 GCA_964599135.1 uncultured bacterium | reverse complement strand
TTAGAAACTTAAAGTGGCACCAGCATATATCATACTTGAACTTTCAAATTCTCCATATAAAGTATTGCCTTTACCTGTAAAATAATGAATTCCACCATATACCCATAAGTTATCATTCACTTCAAATTTTACTTTTGGGCTTAATCTCCAGTCGCCTTTACCATCATAAACAATTAAAATCTCTGGTTTTAACCTTTCAGATATAAAGTCCTTGCTAACTTTTAAAGTTGCCATTGTTTCTATTTTATTTACGGGAGTTAAAGTTGCTGGGAAAAGGACACTAACTCCATTTTTCTTATCATCAGGATAAATAAACTGGATAAACTGGAAACTTGTTAACATATCAGTAAAAAAGTATTTATCAAAACCGAGTATGTAAGCAAAAGTATTCATAGTTGTATTTCCTGTAGCATTTCCATCACTTCCAACTGGAAATGGTTTATCTTTTGTATATAAAAATTCTCCCCTGACTGTAAGCCCTTTTAAAAGACCTTCATTTATACTTTTTGAAAAAGAAGCACCTATTAGTTTAACTTTTTGATATTCTTTTATAATGGTAATTGTTGGGGGAGGAGTTACTGAAACTGATGGATAAAACTCATATCCATATTTGTAATTTAAACTGTATTCCCATCCGTTAATTATATGGTGCCATCTTGCTGCATATGAACCATGAGAAAATGTATCGTTAGGTCTATTCTCATAAATAGGAAAGGGTGCAGGAGGTCTATTTACAACTCTATAAACAAAGACATCTCCGTAAGAAGAACTATAATTTGGTTCATAATCAGGGATAAGTAGAAGTTGTAAATTTCCATCTTCAATTGGTGAATACTCAATTCTTGCCATCCATAAAGGAATTCTATATTCAGAAGCATCATCAAGATAAGCATATCTGCTATCACCCGGGTTTATACAGTCAAGGACTCTAACTCCATCTGCTGTTCCCCATACAACCTGCTGTCTTCCAAGTCGGATAAATAAAGGAGAATAATCAAAATCAACAAAAACTTCTCTTAACCAGGTATTTCCTGTATTTGTTGCTGTTTTATAAGAACCATTTTTGTATTCACCTGCTATATCATAAACAGAATCATAAAATTTTTTAAGATTGAAAAATAGAGAAATATTATCATTAAAATCGTAATCTCCTTTAATATCAACTGAATTATATCCTTTCATAAGTTTTGATGGATTATTAAGATGAACACCCCACTCACTATTGAAATAAAAATTTAAAGAGAACTTTTTATTCCCTATCTGAGAAAAAGCAAAAAATGACAGAAATATAAATACAAAGAAGAACTTTTTCATAATTTCTCCTTTTTTTACCATTTCATTTTCTTCAATTTATTAACTGTAAAATCACTTTCTTTCAAACCAACATCATAATGTATTTCATCCATATGGACAATTGAAATATCTTTTGTTCTGTAATCCACTCCTTCAACTATTATCTGAGTGGGGTATTTATTAGGTCCTATTTCTTTATATGACCTGAAGAGAACTTTATAAATTTTTCCATTTTTATCATAGACCTGCTGGAATATACAACAACCATCATTTTTTCTCAACCAGAGGCGTCTTTTGGACCTCATTTTTACTTTCCTTTCTGATTTTGGGAACGCCTCAATAACATAACACTTTACTCCTTTATAATATTCTCTCTTATCAAAATTTGAAACATAACCATCAAATTTTTTAATTCCAACCAATTTATATGTCTCATAATTCGGTTTCCAGGATGTTATCTCTTCAGTTGTAAAGACAGTCCCCATAAAGTTGTCCTCATCTTCTGAAGGAGATGCTCTCCTTGCTTTTTTTAAAGATGGCAAGTACAGCCACTGTTCTCTTTCTTTATCGGGGTCAGAATATGTCCAGGTTAAAATTGTAAGTCCCTTAAAGGCAGCTGGATAAATAAAAGCCACATAGTCCTTATATTCAAAACCACCTTTCCCATTTAAAATTATCCTTGCTCTGTATGCTTTTCTTGTTCTTTTAGCTCCATTTCTACTTATTAAAATTACCCTGCTGTAACTATTATAATCAGAAGCAAATTTTGTATATTTTATGTTATCCCATATTTTTATTAACTGTTCAGCACTCATTCCTTCTTTTGGTTTCGGGACAACACCTGCGGAAAGGAAAGAAATTAAACATAAGAAAAATAAAAAACAAAAAAATTTTTTCATCTTTCACCTCCATTTTTTTTGTATTTCATTATAAACAAAGAAGGGAGTAAAATCAAAGAAGATACCATATTTAAAAGAAGCAAGATTGATAAAGAAATTCCAAGTTTTGCTGCCATTTTCAAAGGAGAAAGGGTAAGAACTATAAGCCCCAGGGAAACAGAAAATGCAGTAATAAAGACGGCTTTACCTGTTGTAAATATTGTTTTTTCAATTTCTTCTCCTGTTTCTTTTAATCGTGTCATAATATAAATACCATAATCAACACCAAGTCCTATTCCGAGAGATACAATAGGTAAACTCATAATCGTTATAGGAACTTTCAAAAATCCCATAATACCGAAAGTTGTCAGGATGCTGAAAAAAAGTGGTATCAAAAGAAGTGTTCCCTGAAGTAAACTTCTTAAAAGAATTGATGAAAGTATGAAAATAAGGGATGTAACAAGAAGAAAATTTTTAGGAAGGTCCTTTCTTATTATATCATTGACAGCAGCAACAGTTCCAATAATACCTCCAGGGAATAAAAAATCCACCTTTTTTGTTTTATGATTTTCTTTTATCCATTTTTTTGTTAAATCAAGGAGTTGTTTTATTGTTGAACCTTTATGGTCTTTAACATCAAATTTTATATTTGCATCTTTAAAGTCAGGACTTACAATAGGGTCAAAATCACCTGGATAACCACTCATTGAATATAAAAAGATATATTCCCCTATTGTTCCATCTTTATCAGGTATTCTATAAAATTGCCTTTTCCCATCATTAAAAATCATATTAAATCCTTTTATGTAATCAACAACTGATATTGCTCTTCCAACTCTATCTGAATTTTTCAGAATATATTTTTGTAATGAATCCATTTCTTTCATTACTTCTGAACTTAAAATACTTTCTGGAAATTTACCTTCAACAAGAATATAATAAGGGTCTGTTCCTGAAAATTCTTTATTTATTACTGCTTCACTTTTGTTATAATGAGAAAAAGAGTAAAGAACAGGACTTCCAGGTTGGTTATCCCCTATTTCAATTTTTGTTATTCCCCATATTCCTGAAAGAACAACAATTGAAAAAACGGTAAAAGCAACCTTCCTTTTCATAACAACTATATTTGAAATTTTATCAAGAAACTTTTCAATATATCCGATTTCTTTATGCTTTCTTTCAGGTATTTTAAGAAAAGAAAGAACAGAAGGGATGAAAAAAATTGAAGTAAAAAATATACTGAAAACACCTATACTTGCTGAAATTGCCATACTTTTTATCAATCTTAAAGGGAGAATTATTAAAGATAAAAATCCAATTCCATCTGTAATTATTGAAACTGAAGCAGGCCCAATTAAATGATTGAGAATATTTTTGCTTATTTTTTTCTTATCTTTTGAATTTTCAATTTCTTCATAATACCTCTCTATAAACTGAACACTATGACTTACACATAAAGAAAATATTAAAAATGGAACAAGAATTGTTGAAGGGGTAATGTTGAAATTAAAAAAAGAAAGAGATGAAAGTCCGAGAAAAGTTGAAATTGAAGAACTTAAAAGAGGAAGGACCACACCTCTTTTTGAGTGAAAAGAGGAATAGAGAAGTAGACCAAGAATTAAAAATGCGAGAATGAATAAATACCATAGTTTTGAAATGTAGAAATCAATATATCCTTCAAGAATTGGTCTTCCAGAAAAATATACATCAATGTTATCTGATTTAATTTCATTTGTCATATCCTTTATCTTTTTGAGTATTTTTCTTGCAGGTATCCCTGAGAAAAAATCTGCCTGTATTAATGTTGACTTTAAGTCCTTTGAAACATAAACACCATAAATCATTGGATTCCGCAAAATTATCTGTTTTAATTTATTTATCTCCTCATCTGTCTCCGGAATATCTGGCATCAACCTTTTTACAGAAAAACCTCCTTCTATAATTTTCACATTTCTCATTTTTCTCGCTGCAATACCATTTATTCTTGATATGTTAACTCCATCTGTAAAATAAAGTTGTTCTGTAAAATCATAGATTTTTTTAAGTGTCTCTCTGTTGAAAATATCCCCTTTATTTACCTTAATAACAATATTTATCTGGTTTAATCCCCCAAATACCTTTTCCAGTTTTTTTTCAACTTCAATAAAGGGGTGATTTTGAGGGATAAATTCTCCAATATTTGTTTCAACTTTTAAGTTTTTTATTTTGAAAGAGAAAAGAAAAATTAGAAGAAAAGGAAGAAAAATAAAAAAAATTCTATTTTTTATTATAAAAGAGGAAAATTTCTCTTTCACTTCAGAAGTTCCTTTTTTATTTTCCCGCTCCCTGTTTTTGGCAATTCATCTCTAAACTCAACAACTGAAGGGACTTTATAAGAGGCGATATATTTTCTACAGAAACTTTTTACTTCCTGTTCTGTTAGTGATTTATCTTTTGCAACTATGACTGCTTTTACCGCTTCACCTCTTAATTTGTCAGGAATACCAACGACTGCTACTTCTTTAACTTTTGGATGTTTATATATAACCCCTTCAATTTCAGGAGCAAAAACATACAGCCCTCCAACTTTTATCATCTCTTTTTTTCTTCCGACAATGTATAAATATCCATCTTCATCAAACTTTCCAATATCACCTGTATATAACCATCCATCTTTTATTGTTTGTTTTGTAATGTCTTCCTGATTATAATATCCAGGGGTAACAGGCCATCCTTTTATAATAATTTCTCCTTCTTTTCCTTTTTCAACCTCTTTCCCATCTTCACCTACTATTTTAACTTCTATCCAGGGAACAGGAATACCAACAGAGCCCATTTTTATTTTATCAAGAGGATGTAAGAAATTTGGAGCAGCAGTTTCAGTAAGTCCATAACCAGAAAAGAGTTTTGCATTAGGAGCAACTTTTCTGAATTTTTCAAGAATTTCAGGAGTGCTTGGAGCACCAAAAACAGCAGCCCACTTTAAATCTGGAAGAGAAAAATTGTTGAATTCTTTAAGATGAAGTATTCCAATAAACATTGTGGGAACAAGGAAAACAAAATTTACTTTCCATTTTGAAAGATTTTTTAGAAGTAAGAGTGGCTGGTAAGAACTCATAAGAACAAGTTTAATTCCCATAAGAATTAACAGAATGGGAACAACCCCTCCATTATGAGAAAGGGGAAGACAGCATAGAGTTGTTTCTCCTTCTTTGAAAAGATTGAAATATTTAAACGATTCAATGGGGCTATCAAGATGTCTGTAAGTCCATATAACACCTTTTGGAATTCCAGTTGTTCCTGAAGTATAAAGTATTAAAGAAATTGAGTTCTCATCAATATCAGATGAAGGGAAATAGGCAGGATAATTTTCATTTTCTTTTATAAATAAAGTCCCTTCAATATCTTCATCAATTAAAATGATTTCTTTAATGGAAGGCACTCTTTTTTTTATTTCACATGGATTAAAATCTTTAAAGTTATATGTTATCAAATATTCTGCTTTGCTATGATTCATAAGAGTAAATGTTTCATTTATTTTAAGACGGTGGTCAAGAGGAACTCCTGTTGCTGAAATTTTGAAAATTGCAAGATAAGAAAAGATGTATTCAGGACAATTTGGAAGATAAAAAGCAATTTTTTTCCCTTTTTCAATCCCTATTGCTTTAAAGAAATTGGCATATCTGTTTACTTTTTCACCAATTTCAGAATAAGTATAAATGTCATTTTCAAATATTAATGCTTCCTCGTTTTTCTTCCTTTCACATATATCCTGCAGAATCTTCCCTACATTCATTTTTAACCCTTAATAATTTCTAATATTATATTTAAAAATAAAAAAAATGCAAAATTTTTATACT
>CAZRDZ010000068.1:3088-6042 GCA_964599135.1 uncultured bacterium | reverse complement strand
ATCATAATATGCTCTCAAATGCTCAAACTTTCTTCCATACCCTTTCTAACCGCGGCGGTTAAACACACGCGGTTAAACAAAATTTTTGACTTTAATAATCTGTTATATAATGAAATAACCAGATAAAAGGAGTTTTATGAATATTTATAAACTTTTAGGAAAGGAATTTAAATGTGATTATTGCGGGAGAAGACATAAAGTTGGTATTAAATTTATTGAAAAAGGAAAAATAGAAGAAATTTCTGAAATTTTAAAAAAATACATACCTCAAAAAAATAAAATTCTTATCCTTTCTGATAACATAACTTATGAAGTAGCAGGTAAAAAGATTGAAAATATACTGAAGGAAGTTGGTTCAGTAAAATCTGTAATTCTTAATCCTGAAGGAGAAAAAAGGGTAACTGCTCAGGAAAAATATCTTGGACAGATTGAAAAAAACCTATCTGATGAAAAAACTATAATAACAGTTGGAACAGGGACAATAACTGACCTTGGAAAAATAACAGGCAATAAATTCAATATACCTGTTGTTTGTTTCCCCACTGCTGCTTCTATGAATGCTTACACTTCTCCTGTTGCTGCTTACATAAAAGAAGGAGTAAAATTTACAATCTCTGTAAAGTCAGCAGAAGGAATATTTATGGATTTTGATACAATAAAAAACGCTCCTTATGAATTGACAAAGAGCGGCTTTGCAGATAGTTTGGCAAAAAGTTTTGCAAATACTGACTGGAAAATTTCTTCAATAATAACAGGAGAATATTTCTGTTCATTACCTTATAAAATTGTGAGTGAAGCAGAAAAAAAATATATTGACAAAGGGAAGTTAATAAAAAAGAAAGATAAAAAAACTATTGAATATCTAATGGAAGGACTAAATCTTGGTGGTATATCAATGGCTCTTGCAGGAAAATCATCCCCTGCCTCTGGAGGAGAACACCTTATTTCTCATTTCCTTGATATGTATGCTCACCAGAATAGTCAGGAAATATTTAATTTTCATGGAATACAGGTTGCATCAGGAATTTATATTTCTTCACTTTTATATGAAGAAATAAAAGATTTAAATTCTTATCAAATCAAAAAGATGATTGAAAAGAATAAAATAAATTATTCAGAAAAATTTGAAAAATTAATAAATTATTTCCCATCAGGTAAAGAGATATTAAGGAAAGAATTTGAAAATAAAATGAAAAATTTAAAATTTCTTAGAGAGAAACTTTCAGAAAAATGGGGAGAAATAAAAGAGAATGCTTTTCAAATGACTATTCCATCTAAAAATGTCAAAAAGATATTTGAAGAGACAGATATTCCTTTTCACTTGAAAGACATTGGAGTTGATGAAAAACTTGCTTTTGATGATATTACCCTTGCCAGATTTATAAGAAACAGAATTACAATTCTTGATATTGCAGATGAGATTGGTATTCTTGAAAGTTTTGCTAAAAGATATACAAAAGGGGACTTGAAATGAAAAATACAATTGTTGTTGCTCACAGGGGTTTCAGCAGTGAATTTCCTGAAAACACCATCCTTTCTTTTCAGAAAGCGATTGAAATAAAAGCCGATGGAATTGAACTTGACCTCAGAGAAACAAAAGATGGAGAAATTATTGTTATGCATGATGAGAAACTGGATAGAACAACTGATGGAACTGGCTTTGTAGAATTATTCACATACGAAGAAATTAGAAAACTTGATGCGGGAAAGTGGAAAGGAAATTTCAAAAATGTTAAAGTTCCATCTTTAAAAGAAGTTTTTGAAAAAATAGGAAATAAAATTACTTATTTCATTGAGATAAAAAAGGCAAAGGTTTCAGAAGTTATAAAAATAATAAATGATTATAAAATGAAAGAAAATGTTATAATTTGCTCTTTTCATATAGATTATCTTCTGGAAACAAAAAAACTTTCTCCAGAAATACCTGTTGCTCTCATCACCTCTTCATTTCCAGAAAATCTTTCATATTTGATAAAAAATGGAATAAATATGGTAAATATATTACATACAGAAATGGATAATAAGAGATTTATACAACTTACAAAAAGAGGTATTTTAACACATGTCTGGACAGTGGATAAAAAAGAAGAAATGAAAAAATATCTCAATATGGGAATACCTGTAATAACAACAAACTGTCCAGATATTCTTTTAAGCATCTTAAAAAAATGAAAGAAAAAGAGATAATAGAATTTATTAAAAAGAATATAAAAATAAAAAACAAAGATGTTTTCGCTGGAATTGGTGATGATACTGCTGTTATAAAATATAAAAAAGATGAATATTTTCTTATAACAGTTGATTCAATTGTTGAAAATGTCCATTTCACAACTGAAAAAGCAACCTATTACCAGATAGGGAAAAAAGCAATTGCTGTAAATTTAAGTGATATCGCTTCAATGGGTGGAATTCCTCTTTACGCAGTAATATCAGCAGGTATTCCTGAAGGGAAAGAAAAAATAATTAAACAACTCCTGAATGGCTTTAAATTTATGGCTGAAAAATACAGGTTTGATATTGTTGGAGGAAATTTAACAAAATCAAATGTCTTATTTATTGATGTTTGTATAGTTGGAAAAGTTGAAAAAAAATATCTAAAATTAAGAAGTGGAGCAAAACCAGGGGAGTTAATTTATACCACAGGAACACTTGGTGCCTCTCAAATAAAAAAACATCTCAACATAAAACCGAGAATAGAAGAAGGTAGATTTCTTGTAAAAAACTTCCCTGTCTCATCAATGATTGATATTTCTGATGGTTTATCATCTGATTTAATTACACTTGCTAAAGAAAGTAAAGTAGGATTTAAAATATTTCTTGATAAAATTCCTGTTTCTTCTGAAGCAAAAAAAATAAGTAAAACAGAAAAAGAAGCAATTTTTCATGCTTTAAATGATGGAGAAGATTATGAGTTAGTTTTCACTGTTCCAGAGAAATTCAGAAATAAAATTCCT